>NZ_APIO01000156.1:0-22798 GCF_000408945.1 Pseudomonas sp. G5(2012) | reverse complement strand
AAAGGGGAGCAGGCAGCGAAATGGTCAGCTTCAGAGGGCTGGCGCACGCACGGGCAAAAGGATTTTTATGAGCATCCGCGCGCGAGCCTCGCAAGCCTTCACGAAGTTGGGTCGAGGTGGAAATAGGACGTTTCTGATGGACGCGTAGGATGCTTCTGAGTGTTTGTAAGAAGGCCCTTACGCTAGTTCCCGAAAGCCACAGCGTCTTGCGTCGTTGCCTACGGTTCCGCCAGAATCCGCCGGCTTGTGCGCCTTGGGGTCGCTCGGTAACTTGATTCGTGTCACTGCACATCAGTGATCGGGTTTAGCAGCCCGCGATAACCTAAGTCGCATGACGCTTTCATCAGTCAGGTTTACGCCTGCATTTTGATGGTGGCTGTGCGCAGGGCGCCCTTGGGCGCGCCGGCTTCTTAGGTTCCCCGGTCTGCTAACCTGCGTGCAGCTGCCTCCCTTTTCGTTTAGCAGCAGGAGGGTGGCATACCATTAGGAACCTGAGATATGTCCAAGGTCACTCCCGATCCCCCGCGTATTGATCCCACCGACTTAAACAATCGCAACGACCCCATCTCCTCAGCCGCCGACATCAACGCCACCCCACGCAAACCCTGCACCATGTTCATCGTCAACCCTGAACTCGAGACCGAAACCCTCCTGGCCCACGCCTGTGAGTCACTGGCTTCAGCTAATGTCATGGCCCTGGATCTGGCGGATCGCACGCAGGGGGCGAGTCGCAATGTCCTGTTGGGTATTGCGCAAGTCATCATGCTGGGGGAGTTGGCGGTGAACCGCGCGCTGGATCGAATTGATCCCCGGGAATAGAAGATCAAAACATCGCAGCCTGTGGCGGCTCAGGGGAACGCAAAACCTGGTGGAACCCGGCATGCCGACGAAGGCGATTTTCAATGACGCTTTCGCCGGCAAGTCGGATCGCCGCACCGCTGGCTCCTACAAGTGCACATGCCGCTCGTCTATTCGAACGCACACTTTCCCCTGGACACCTTCAAACCAGTACGGCCCGGAAAACCCGGAACTACGTGGTGAGGTGAAACATGTCCAGCGAAACGATCTTCCAGGATAAAGGGCAAGACCCGGACAAGTCACAGGGCGCTGTAAAACCTGCGTCGGACGATCCGGGTAAATACGATCCCCTGACCCAGCCCGACCTCGAAGATGACGACGGCGCGCAGGATTGGAATGAGCGCGACAGGAAACTTCCCGAGGCAGATGAGCAAACACCTTTGTCCGACGACAGGCGATAAACGCAGGCGCCCGGCGATAGCCCGATGCACTGCCCAGGAGAACAGCCAATGACACTATTCACGCCCTTGTCGGGTTCGCCTTCGGCGCTTTCGGATGCCGGCGTCGATGGCCCTTACCGTGAACTCTATGGTTTGCTGTACAGCAACGACCCGCAAGCAGCCACGCGGGGCGAACAGTTCCTGCGCGAGCAACTGGCCCTCGCCGCCGAACTCCCCTGTGATCTGCCTGAAGAGCCAGGCCAGTTGTCGTCGTGGACGGAACAACATTGTGCCGATGTGGCGCGTGACTATGCCCTCTATCTCGAGGCGCGCAAGCAGGGCGGGGCGCGTCGGTATTTCTCGAACAAGGCCCATGCCCTGTGTTTCCTGCAACGTGTTGCCCCGACCAAGGAAGTCGACGGTGCATGGCTGGCCGGGGTGTTGGAGCATTGGCAGGACATGCGCTATGACGGGCTGCTGAGCACCTATCTGGAAGAATTGGGTAACGGCGATGCGCGGCAGAATCACGTGGTCATCTACCGCAAGCTGCTGGCCGCCCACGACTGTGGCGACAGGCAGGGGCTGCTCGACGAACATTTTCGCCAAGGCGCAATCCAGCTGGCACTGGGGCAGTGCAGCGCGATGTTCATGCCGGAGGTGATCGGCTACAACCTCGGCTATGAACAACTGCCACTGCACTTGCTGATCAGTGCCTATGAACTGCGTGAGCTGGGGATCGATCCTTACTATTTCACCCTGCATGTCACCATCGACAACATCAGCAGCGGTCACGGGCGCAAGGCTATTGAAGCGCTGCTCGAACTAATGCCCATGGAGGAGGGGCGGGACGAATTCTATCGGCGCGTTGCCGTCGGCTATCGACTCAATGACCTGGGGCCGGGCTCGACGGCGGTGATTGCAGGTTTCGATCTGCAGCAGGAAGTGATTGCCATGCTCGAGCGCAAACGTACCTATGGACAGCACATGCATTCCGATTACTGCCAGATCGAAGGCCAGACCGTCAATCAATGGCTGGCAACCCCTGGCCAGACCGAAGATTTTCTCGGCGCCCTGCAACGCAAGGGCTGGATAAAACGGCATGGCCCACCCGGGGAAAGCCGCTTCTGGCAGTTGATCGAGGGCGACACGGCGGCCATGTTCGGCGTGTTCAGTGGCTACGAAAAACAACTGCTGCACGACTGGATCGCCGGTGACTGGCAAGCGCCGCAACAGCAACGGGCGATACGCCGGGTGCCGTCCGATGATGCCTTCGCCGATGACGCCTGGGCGAACGATACCGAGCTCAAGGCCTTGCAAGACGCCCTGCACGACCAGTCACCGCGACAGCAATTGCAACTGCTGATCCCTTGGCTCTGCGCACAGCGCCATTGTCGTCCCGCCGGGCTCTATGCAACCCGTCGCTTTATTGAATGCGTGGCCCGTTTGCGCTGATTCCAGGAGTGTCATGCATGTCAGAACAACAGATTGCCGATCGTACTTTGCTGGAGCTCGGCAAGCGCCTGGCTGCCCAGGACTACCGTTTCATCACCCCGACGCCCTTGACCCATGAGCGCGTTTGCCAACGCTTTGCACCGCCCTTGGCCAAAGACCGGCGTGACGTGTTCGGCTGGTCGATGCCGTTCGAGCACACGCTGTTTCCAGCGCAGGAACTGGCTGACCTGGAGCAGGCGGCCATCGTCGAAAAAGAGGGTTCGTTGTGGCGGAGCACGGTACGTTGGTCAAGCCTTGGTCCCTTGTTGATTGCCCACTCGGCGTACCCGACGATGCAGAGTGACGCGGTGTTTTTCGGGCCCGACAGCTACCGCTTCGCGCAATTGATCGAAGCGCATCTGCAGCAGCGCTCCGAGCCCGTGCGGCGCGCGGTGGACATTGGCTGCGGAAGCGGTATCGGAGCACTGGTCGTCGCCCGCGCCCGCCCGGACGCCGACGTGCTGGCGGTGGATATCAATCCACGGGCGTTGCGTTTGTCGGCGGTGAATGCCGAGCTGGCCCAAGCCAGGAATGTGAGCGCTTACCACAGCGACGTGCTGGGCAGTGTCGAAGGGCTGTTCGACCTGATCATCGCCAACCCGCCCTACATGAACGACAGCCAGCAACGGGCGTATCGGCATGGCGGTGGGGCGCTGGGGGAAGCCTTGTCGGTACGCATCGTGCGTGAATCGCTGCCGCGCCTGGACAAAGGCGGCAGCCTGCTGCTGTATACAGGAGTGGCGATGGTGGCCGGGACGGATCCTTTTCTCGAATCCATCCAGCCACTGCTTGGCGACGACAGGTTCACCTGGACATATCGCGAACTGGACCCTGACGTGTTCGGCGAGGAACTGCTCAAGCCCGGCTATGAACGGGTGGAGCGCATTGCCGTGGTCGCGTTGACCGTCACCCGGCGCTATTGATGCACCGCCGGTTCAATTGCCATCCGCTACCTTGCGTTCGATCTCGGCAACTTTGCGCCTGAGGTCCTCGGCTTCCTCCTCGGTGGTTTCGGGGGGAGGGGGCGCAAGGGCGTCATCCTCTTCGGTGGACGGGGTGTCGGCAGGGGTGATGTGGTCATCGTTGTACATGGTACTGGCCTCCGGTGTGTACTCATTGGATCGGGGCCTTCGCTACGAGTTCGAGATTTTCACCAACCATGCCTGACGCAAGTTAGCCCTTGCACCAATACTCGCTGATCGCGCCGTGTGCACCCTGCACCGGATCCTGGTCGGGGAATGGCAGCGTTTCGATGTTTTGCAGCTGCGCAGCGCTCGGCGCTTCGCGGCAAATGTCGGCATGCTGGCCCGGCGGATAGGCGCCGACCACCAGGAAGTCGTCGCTGCAATCCAGGTTGCAATGCCCGGTGCCCGCCGGCAACAGCAGCACATCCCCGGCACTGACCTGCAGCACGTGGCCGCCAGGTCCGCCCAACATCAGGCGGGCATGACCGCTGGCTATCCCAAGCACTTCATGGCCTTCGGTGTGATAGTGATGGAAGTCATAAATGCCGTAGCGCCATTGTGGTGGCCAGCCGTTGGCACTGAAGGTTTGTTCGAACAGGGCCGCCGGATCGTCGCCCTTGACAGCGATGGCCTTGGGATAGACCAGCACCGGCAGGCGAGGGTTGTTCGGCACCCAGCCATTGTGTTGGAACATCATTTGTTGCGCGGGAGCATCCGCTTTCGACCTGTTCATCTGTGACCTCCGTCTTTGCCCGGCGTTTTAAAGGCAGGCTATTGCAGGGACCTGTTGTTGAGTGACATAGCCTGGAAACGGGTGGTTCTAAAAACTCGCAGGTGCTTGTGCAATGAACTCCTGGAGGCTGCCCGGCTCAGAACTTCAAGCGCTGAATTTCAAGCTCTGAAGATCAAGAGCATTGAGTCGCGATCAAGGAGAAAAAGGGCCATGAGCAACGCGTTAACCCTCGAACGTCTGCTGCAACGGTTCGCCTGTCGGCCTTCGAAAAGCATCGCGGACGCTGCACTGCAACCGCTGATGCAGCAGCTCGTCAGCGATGGATTTACCGACCTGCCTCTGCCCGGGCAAGGCCGAACCCTGGATCGCTGGCGCACCCTGGCCGCCGTCTCGGCCAGCGATCTGGCACTGGCCAAACTGTTCGAAGGTCATACCGATGCGCTGGCAATCATGACCGAGCTCGAGCCCGACGCGCCACCGGCTGCGGGCACATGGGGCACTTGGGCGGCCGAGCCGACCTTTGCCCGGCTTAATATTGTCGACCGCCAGGCCGGAACCGTTTACTTGCAGGGCCGCAAGGCCTGGTGTTCTGGCGCGGCGATACTCGATCGGGCGCTGGTGACAGCGTGGGATGAGCAGATGCAACCGCAGTTGGTGGCGGTCACGTTGCAGCAGCCGGCGATCACGCTACTCGACGATGGCTGGCAAGCGGTTGGCATGGGCCGGACTGCCAGCGTCGACGTGCTGTTCGAGGGTGCGCTGGGCCGTTGTGTCGGGTCGCCTGGGCAGTATGTCGACAGACCTGGCTTCTGGCACGGTGGCGCCGGGATTGCCGCGTGTTGGTACGGCGCCGCTCGTGCGCTTGCCGATTACCTTCGCCAACATTGTACGCAACCGTACTGCGACGTCCATGCCCAGGCGCATCTGGGAGCCGTCGATGCGGCGTTGTGCTGCGCTCGGGCAGCGCTTCGGGAAACGGCCCTCTGGATCGATGAAAACCCCCGGCGCTCGGCGCAACTTCCTGTCCGCCGACTGCGTGCCCAAGTAGAAGCGGCCGTCGACAGCGTGCTTGCACATGTCGCACGCGGGCTGGGTGCCACGCCATTGTGTCGTGACAGTCACTTCGCCAGGCTCGCCGCCGACTTGCCGGTATTCCTGCGACAGAGCCATGCCGAAAAGGACCTGGCGCAGCTTGGGCAGCAGGTCGCCGCGCAGCCGCTCGATGGGTGGGCGCTGTGATCGCCGGGCCGGCTTCTCAAGAAAACCTGATTCAGGGGAAGGGGACAACACTGGCCGAATGGCAGGCCAGTGACGGGTTGGCGCAGGTGCCAACCATCACTCATCGACAACTGGTGCCTGCGGGGCGGCGCCTGGTCGTCGTCGCCCCGCATCCTGACGATGAAGTCCTCGGGTGCGCCGGCATCCTCGCGGGAATGCAGGGCAACGAGGCCGACGTCCTGATGATTGCGGTCACTGATGGCGAAGCCAGCCACCCGCAATCGCGGCACTGGACGCCGACACGCCTGCGACGGCAGCGCCCGATGGAAAGTACCCTCGCGCTCGCCCGCATGGGGCTCGATGTCGATTTGCTGGACTGGCAACGCCTGGCGTTGCCCGACAGCGCTGTAGAAACGCAGGAGGCTTGGTTGGTCGAGCGGCTGGCGGCATTGATTCGCCCGGGCGATCGTGTGATCACCACCTGGCGCCGGGACGGACATTGCGATCACGAGGCGACCGGCCGCGCGACCGCCTGCGCGGTAGCCCGCCACCAGGCTTGCCTGATTGAAGTGCCGGTCTGGGCATGGCATTGGGCGCGCCCCAACGATGCCCGAGTCCCTTGGGCGCGAGCGCACAAATACCTGCTGGCCCCACACGTGTTGGCGCGCAAGCGCCAGGCCATCGCGGCCCATGCGTCGCAGGTCAGCCGCGACGGTCAGACACCCGCGGTGTTGAGCGGTGAAACCCTCGAACGATTGCTGCAGCCTTTTGAACTGGTGTTTTTATGAGCGTATCCCCCGACTACTTCGAACAACTGTTCGGGGCCAGCGATGACCCCTGGTCCTTCCGGACCCGCTGGTACGAAAAGCGCAAGCGCGAGCTGACGCTGGCCAGCCTGCCGCGCCAGCGCTATCAACGTGTGTTCGAGCCAGCCTGTGCCAACGGTGAACTCAGCGTACAGTTGGCCGGGCGCTGCGACGCGTTGCTGTGCCAGGACCTGAACGCGAAGGCGGTCGACCTGGCGCGCCAGCGCTTGAGTGGACTGCATCATGTCCACGTCGAGCAGGCGGGTATTCCCCGGCAATGGCCGGACGGTGACTTTGACCTCATCGTGCTCAGCGAAGTGGGGTACTTCCTCGATGTGGACGAGTGGCACCAGGTCATCGAAAACACCTTGCGCAGCCTCGGCCCGGCGGGCGGCGTGCTGGCCTGTCACTGGTTGCATCCGATCGAAGGTTGTTCGCAGGACGGTCGCGATGTTCATGCGGCGCTTGGCGAACGCCTGCACCTGCATCGTCTGGTGCGCCATGAGGACGCGGATTTCCTGCTCGAATACTGGAGCCGAACAGCAACCTCGATCGACCTTGCCGAAACCTGCCAGTCGTTACCCGGCCAGTGACTTCAGGTAGTCGCCAAAGCCTTCCCGGCACCGGCAATGCTGGCGAGCGCTGGTGGTGACCGGGTTGCCGGCCGTCCACATGATGCGCGCGCCGCTGCGTTCCAAGTCGGCGACCAGTTGCACATCTTCGTGGGCGGGCAAGGCCTGGAATCCGCCCGCCTTGCGATACGCCGCAGAAGAGACGCCGAGGTTGGCCCCATGGATATGCCGATGGCCCTCAACGGGGCGGTAATTGGCGTGATAGCGCTCGCGCACTCGCTCCGAATGTTCGGACCAGTCGTTGACTTCGACCAGGCCACAGACCGCATCGGCGTTGAACCTGATCTGCTCAACCAGCCAAGAGTCGGGCACGACGCTGTCGGCATCGGTGAAGGCCAGCCAGCGAGCATCCGCCGCCAGCAAGTGTTCGGCGCCTTGCGCGCGGGTTTTTCCAACGTTGCGGTGGGTGCAGCTCAACGTCCACACGCCGTAGGCCTGGGCAATGTCCAGGGAAGTGTCCGTGCAGTCATCCAGGACGATCAGGATCCTGACTTCTTCACGGTCCAGGTCCTGGTGAAAAGCCGCCGCCAGCAGCGACTCGATGCATTCCTCAAGACGCTGTTCCTCGTTATGCACCGGGACAATCACTCCTATCATCTGCAGCTCTCCATGGGAGGTTCACCGTAACCTGGCTTTTCGATGTCGACCGGGATCAATGGCCATTGGTTGCAACTGTTTGTGCACAAAGGTAATCACCGATGGCGGGCAACCATCGATCAGGTGCCGTCGATGAAAAAATGAACCGCCGCATCTGCGCTGCGCCCTTAGTCATAAGCACTGGTAGAGGCAATGGGCGTGAACGAACGGACGATTTTCACCGGGTGTGCCGGCTGGAGCCTGGGCAGGGAACATTCAGCCGCCTTTACAGCTGAAGGCACCCACTTGCAGCGCTATGCGGCGCGACTGAACTGCGCCGAGATCAACAGCTCGTTCTATCGCCCGCATCGCCAGCAAACCTACCAGCGCTGGGCGGCCAGCGTGCCGGCCGGCTTTCGTTTCAGTGTCAAGGTGCCCAAGCTGATCAGCCATGTGCAGCGCCTGCAGGCCTGTGATCAGGCGCTCGATGAGTTCGTGCTGCAATGCTCCGGCCTGGGCGATCGCCTGGGCTGCCTGCTGGTGCAGCTACCGCCATCGCTGGTGTTTGACGAGTCGGTCGCCGAAGCGTTTTTCATCAGCATCAGGCGGTGTTTTCCAGGGCCTGTGGTGCTCGAGCCCCGGCACGAGTCCTGGGTCGGTGCCGAGGCACTGTTGGTGCACTATCACATCGCGCAGGTTGCGGTGGACCCTTCGCGTATCAGCACTGACTCGACACCACGGGGATGGCCGGGGCTCAAATACTGGCGCCTGCATGGGTCGCCGCGCATCTACTACAGCCCTTATGAATTGCCACGCCTGGAACGCCTGGCGGTCGAGCTGCAAACAGCCACTGCCGAAGGACAGTCAGCCTGGTGCATCTTCGACAACACCGCCAGCGGCGCGGCACTGGGCAATGCCTTGACGTTGGCGCAATACCTGGCCGCGCACTAAACCCCTTTGGTGGACGGCAACAGGATCGTCAGGATGCCCAGCAGCGGCAGGAACGAACACAGCGTGTACACGTACTCGATGCCGTGGATATCCGCCAGGTGCCCGAGCAGCGCGGCGCCGATGCCGCCAAAACCGAACATCAGGCCGAAGAAAACCCCGGCGATCATGCCGACGTTGCCGGGCACCAGTTCCTGGGCGAAGACCACGATGGCCGAGAAGGCCGAGGCGAGGATGAAGCCGATGACCATGCTCAGCACGCCCGTCCAGAACAGGTCGACATGGGGCAGGGCGAGGGTGAAGGGCGCCGCTCCGAGAATCGAGAACCAGATCACTTGCTTGCGCCCGATCCGGTCACCGATCGGCCCACCGAAGAAGGTGCCGGCTGCCACGGCGCCGAGAAACAGGAACAGGTACAGTTGCGAGCTGGCCACCGACAGGTCGAACTTCTCGATCAGGTAGAACGTGAAGTAGCTGGTGAAGCTGGCCATGTAGAAGTACTTGGAGAACACCAGCAATGCCAGGACCACCAGGGCAAAACTCACCCGTTGTCTCGACAAGCCATGGGTTGCCTTGGTGCCCTGCTTGAGCTTGAACAGGTTCAGATGGTTGCGGTACCAGCGGCTCAGGCCGTATTGCACGAGGATGGCGAATACTGCGAACAGCCCGAACCAGGCGACGTTGCCCTGGCCATAAGGGATGACGATGGCCGCTGCCAGCAGTGGACCAAAAGCACTGCCGGCATTACCCCCGACCTGGAAGGTCGACTGGGCCAGACCGTAGCGACCACCCGAGGCCAGGCGCGCAACCCGGGAAGTCTCCGGGTGGAAGGTCGACGAGCCAATGCCCACCAGCGCCGAGGCCATGAGAATCGCCCCGAAGCTGCCGACCATTGCCAGCATCAGGATGCCGACCAGGGTACAGACCATACCGGCCGGCAACAGCCACGGCTTGGGGTGGCGGTCGGTGTAGTAACCAACCCAGGGTTGCAGCAGCGAGGCGGTCAATTGAAAGGTCAGGGTGATCAGGCCGACCTGGGTGAAGGTCAGGCCGTACGTGGCCTTGAGCATCGGGTAGATCGACGGCAGCACGGCCTGGATCAGGTCATTGATCAGATGCGCCAGGGCACAGGCACCGATGACGCGCATCACCAGCGGGCTGGCTTGGCTGGCCACTGAAGCTGTCGCCGTGGGGGAAGTAGTGGTACTGATGGACATGGGATCCTTCCAGAAAAAACGTAAGACGGGGGCTCGGTGCCAGGCACAAAAGCGCTGCCCATTTCAGGGTTCGGCGTTATCCTAGGGACCGCCCGACTGCCTGTCTCACGCAATTCGGGAGTCGACTATCGCAAAAAGGGCATCATGATCAAGTCGCTGAAAGAATTCCTCAGAGAGATCGACGACCGATCCTGCGATGTGAGCAGCAGCGCTACCGACTACCCGGAAAACTGGGTGATCGAAGCGCATTCCCATCAGGCTCACCAATTGATCTACGCCATCGAAGGCGTGATGGTGGTGCACTCGGGATTGAGCCAGTGGACGGTACCGCCCAGCCGCGGGATATGGATGCCGAGCAGGCACATTCACTCGATTCGCTGCGTCGGCCCGTTGAAGATGCGCAGCCTGTTCGTGCGTCCCGAAGCGTTTGCGGACATGCCGACTGAACCCAGGGCGGTGAGTATTTCGGCGTTGCTCAGTGAGTTGATCAAGGTCTCGGTGGCTATCACCTCACCTTACGACGCGGATTCGCGCGAAGGCCGGGTCATGCGCCTGATCCTCGATGAACTGAGGATATTGCCCACCTTGCCGCTGCATCTGCCTCAGCCCTCGGACCCACGGATCAAGGTGGTGTGTTCAGCGTTGCAACGCGATCCCGGCGATTGTTCGACCCTGGCGCACTGGAGCGCACGCCTGGACCTCGATGAGAAAACCATCCAGCGCCTGTTCCGCAAGGACACCGGGATGACCTTCGGCCAATGGCGCCAGCAGGCGCGGTTGCTACTGGCCCTGGAGCGCATCGCCGTGGGCGAGAAGATCATCGACATTGCCGGGGAACTGGGCTACGACAGCCCCAGTGCGTTCACCAGCATGTTCAAGAAACAGTTCGGCAAGACCCCCAGTCATTTCTTCAGGTGAGGTCTTGCCGGTTTTTTCAGCCGCCAATGCACTCAGATGCTTTTGGCGCCAACGTGCAGAATGAATGGCAAGACGTCAGCCGTGGTAACGACATACCGCGGCCATCGGGTTTTTGCTGCCGGCCACAACAATCCCGCCCGCTTCTTGAATGGCCATGCTGTTGGTGTAATTGAGGATGCCGTCGATGCCGGTATCGGAGAGTCCATCAATACCGAATGTGCGGTCCATTAAACCCTGGGGCGTTAACCTTCCCACCAGGCCCAGTGCGCGGGTGTTCAGTTCACCGGCCACGACGATGGCCTGTTCGGCGTCCAGTCGGGCGCTTTTGAGGTGCAGACTCTGGAACGGGCGTTCAATGGTCACGGGTAGGGCATTGTTGAACGTGTTGTCCGGCTTGCCGTCGGCCAAGGTGCGTGTGACATAGCCCTTGCGGGTAGACGCCACCGAGAACCAGCCGACCGCAACCGGCTTGTCGTCCGGTTGCAGGAGCAGTTGCGTGAGTGTCACCGGCCCGGCAGCTTGTGCAAGCACGGCAAAACCGTCGGTTCCAAACGACGAATCGATTTGCCCGGTCGGGGTGAACGCGGCGAGAAAGGCACGATTGGGGGCAGTGCCGACAACAATGAAATTTCCGTTTTGCCGGACGGCGAGCCCGATGGATGCGGTGTTTTGCGCATCGAACTGGAAGAACACATAGCCCTGTTCGTTGAAGCGTGTGTCCAACTGGCCGGCAGGCGTCAGTTGAATCAACAAGCCTTGATTGGCGTAGGGGCGAAATGTCCCGCTGTTGAAGGCAAAGAGAATTCGGTCGTCGTTGGCGTCGACGACATAGACGCTAGCCCCATCGCTGGTTTGCTGTGGGGTGATATCCGATGATGGTTGCGCGGTGGGCAGTGGTTCCTTGAAAACATATACCCCGTCATTGCCGAAAAGAAGATCAATGGAGCCGCCAGCGTTGAAGCGAGCTACCGCAGGGTAGTAGAGGGTTGCCGGGCTTCCTTCTTGAACGTAGCCCGTCACCAGCAATTTATCGCCGCTCAGCTCAGTGATGCCGGTAGGGGTGGACCGGACTGGGCTGCCTGCGAACCCCCAACGCAGATATCCGCCTGTACCGAATGAGGTGTCGAGCAGGCCGTTTTTTTCCAATCGGAACAGTTTGAAGTCGTTGCCGTCCGCCAACACGCCAATGATTTTCCCTTGGTGAGGGCCGGGGGCTTTCAGGACGGCGATGGCTTTTACGTCGGATCCTTCCAGGATTGTCGTGCCGTCAGTGCCGAAGCTGCGATCCAGATGACCGGCAGGGGAGGTAAGAGTCGACATGATGCTTCTCCAATAGTGAGGCTCAAGCACCCCCGATGGGTACTCAAGCCCCAGCCATTTAATCGGAGATGAATCGGAGGGCCTACTGACACAAATGACAGGTTTGCGATGTTTCGCAGCCTATTTCGCCAGCGCCAGGCGACCCTGAAAACTCCTCCATGGCATCCAGCAACGCCGCGTGGAAGTATGCCTTCGATGCCCGGTCGCAGAGTATGAACAAGCGCGGCTGTTGCGCCGACGTGGCATTGACCACGATCACGTTGATGCGCGCCGCCGAGGTTTGCGCCACGGCACCGGGGCCGAAGGCCTGGGCGCTCATGTCGACGCCGCAGAGTTTGGCCATGACTTCGGGCAATTGTTCACCGCTCAGCTGGAACCAGGCATGGCTGTCCTGGCGTGGCAGCAGGTAGTTGGCTTGATGGTCCAACTCCCAGCGGGCCTCTTCGTCGGCGATGCGTTGGCCCTGGTCTTGCGCACTGCCCAGCAGCAGGTATTCGGTCTGGGACAAACGCACGGCGTAGCTGCCGTCAACCTGGGTGACGGCGTGGTTGGGCGCGTCTGGCAGCACGAAGTCCCGACTCTTCAGATAGCGCGCACTGTCGGCGCCGCGAAATCCGACCCGGGGCAGGTCGGTCAGATCCGTCAGCGCACAGGTGGGCAGGAGGGCGAGGGCCGGCTGCCCGGCGCTGTGTTGTTGTCTCAGGCTGGTCATGGCTCAAAGCTCCTGGCGCAGGTTGGAAGGGTCGAAAAAGGGCAACGGCACCACATCGGCATGGACCACACGCCCACCTTCGACACGGATCGCAATCCGTTGCCCAGGTGTGCTTTGGTCGATGCCGGCGTACGCCAGGCCAATGATCTTGCCCAGGCTCGCCGAGTACTCGCAGGACGTGACGTTGCCGCTGATGTCCGGGCCGTTGAGCACCAGATGACCTTCCAGCGGTTGCGCGCTGCCCTTGGGCAAGGTGAAACCCACCAATTTGCGTGTTTGCGGCTGGGCTTCGAGGATGTCCACCGAGCGCCGCCCGACGAAGAACGGCTTGTTGCGATTGACGGCCCAGCCCATGTCGATTTCCATGGGATGGGTCATGCCATCGGTGTCCTGGCTGATGATCACATGGCCTTTTTCCAGGCGCAGCAAACGCTGGGTCTCCACGCCGAAAGGGCGAATGTCATGGGCCTTGCCGGCTTCCATCAGCGCGTCCCACAGCGCCAGGCCATGGCGCGCCGGCACGTGGATTTCATAACCTAGTTCGCCGACAAAACCGACTCGCAACAGCCGCGCCTTGATCCCGGCCACGGTGCCTTGACGCACGCCCAGGTAGGGAAACGCTTGAGCGCTAAGTTTGAGGTCGGTGCAGACCTTCTCCAGCACTTTGCGCGAGTCGGGACCGGCGACATTGACCGCGCAGATCGCCGCCGTGACGTTGGCGACATCCACGTCCAGGCGCCATTGCGCGTTCCACTTGAGCATCTGCTGGTAGATGCGATCCACGCCGCTGGTGGTGGCGGTGACGTAGAAGTGATTGTCGGCGAAACGTGCGCAGACGCCATCGTCGATCACCACTCCGTGTTCATTGGTCATCAGCGCATAGCGGGAGCGACCGATCGGCTGCTTGAGGAAGGCGAAGGTGTACATCCGGTTGAGCAGTTCGGCGGCGTCCGGGCCACGCACATCAAGCCCGCCCAAGGTCGAGACGTCGATGATCCCGACCTTGTTGCGCACATGCAGCGCTTCGGCCTGCATGCATGCCTCGCGGTCCCGGGCATTGCCGTAGTAGGCCGGACGCTGCCAGATGCCGGCCGGCATCATCTTCGCGCCGGCTTGCAGGTGCCGGGCATGCATGGGGGTTTGTCGATACGGATCGAACGCGCGACCGGCCACATGGGCCAGTTTTTCCGCGACAAAGGGCGGGCGCGCGGTGGTCACGCCGGTTTCGCTGATGTTGCGCTGGGTCGCCCAGGCCACCAGGCGCGCGGTCGGCAGGGCCGAGTGACGCCCTTGCGAGGGGCCCATGCCCACGGTGGAATAACGCTTGACCAGCTGCACGTCGCGATAACCGATGCGCGTGGCATTGACGATGTCCGCCACTTGCAGGTCCTCGTCGAAATCGACGAAGTCCTTGCCCTTGGGGTGGGGGAAGATCGGCCAGTTGAAGTTGACCCGTACCTCGCTGCCCAAGGGCGCCCGGTGCACACCGACTGCCAGACCCAGCGCAGCGGCGGCGTCGGCACCGGCGTTGACGCCGTCGGCGATCACGTTGTCGAGGCGGTGACGGCCATTCACCGAGCCTGCGACCGCAAGGTTCTGCGGCAGTCCGCTGAGGGTGAACTCGGCGCGCTGATCGTCGTAGGCCAGCTTGCCGCCGGCCTGGCACAGCAGTTGATAGACCGGCATGTAGCCGGCGGACATGCACAACAGGTCGCAATCCAGGCGTTGCCCGCTCTCGGCGACCTGGCCCTGGGCGGTGATCTTGCGCACGTCGACGCCATTGACATGGCGCAGGCCTTTTTCGTGCAGCGCTTCATACACGGTACTGTTGAGCTGGCAGGCAATCTTGCGTTGCGCCAGCGCGCCCAGTAGGGCCACGTCGCCCGGGCCTTGGCGCATGTCCACCACCGCGGCGACTTCGACGCCCTGGTCAAACAAGTCCAGCGCGGCGAGGTAACCGTCATCGTTGCCGGTAAGCACCACCGCGCGTTTGCCCGGCTTGACCGCGTACAGCTTCATCAGGCGCTGCGCGGCGCTGGTCAGCATTACGCCGGGCAAGTCGTTGTTGCGAAACACCACCGGCTGGTCGAACGCCCCGCTGCACACCAGGCACTGTCGGGCGCGCACCTTGTACATGCGTTTTCCTTGAATCACCGGCAGGTAATTGTCGGTGAACCAGGCGTTGCAGGTCGCCTCGGTGAGGATGCGAATATTGGCGTGCTGTTGCACCGCCGCGAGCAATTCGCGGCGCAAGGCGTCGGCGCGAATGCCGGCGATGTCGAAGCGGGCATAGGTTAGCGAACCGCCGAGGACCGGCTGTTGCTCGATGAGCAATACCTTGGCCCCGGCATTGGCCGCGGTCAGGGCCGCGTGCAGTCCGGCGGGACCGGCGCCGATCACGGCCAGGTCGGTGAACAGGTAGGCCTTGTCGTAATATTCGGGCTTGAACATCAGGTCGAGTACGCCCAGGCCGGCCTTCTTGCGAATGATCGGTTCCCAGACTTTCCACATGCCCCTGGGCTTGTAGAACGAGCGGTAATAGAAGCCCACCGGCATGAATCTGGAGAACTTGCCCAGATAAGCATCCCGGTCGTTGTCCAGTGAGCCGTTGACGTTCTGCGCCGTCACCTGCAAGCCGGCAACCAGCGCATGGGCATCGGCCAGTACGTTGGGTTCCTGGGGCAATTGCACCAGGCTGTTGGCGTCCTGCCCGGCCATGGTCAACGGGCCACGTGGGCGGTGGTACTTGAACGAGCGGGAAATCAGGAAGCGTCCGTTGGCGAGCAGGGCGCTGGCGATGCTGTCGCCCTGCAAGCCCTGATAGGGTTGGCCGTCGAAACTGAAATCGAGCGGCTGGTTACGGTCGATCAGCAGGCCCATCGGGGCGGGTAGGCGGTTCATCCGGCGATCTCCTTGGCGGCGTTGAAGTCGACGCGGGCAGTGAAAAATTCTTTAGGGTCGAAAGTGCGCAGGATTTCCTCGGTGACGGTGTGGCGTTCGGCGAGAAACCAGTAGCTCGACGGCGTGTGCATCCACCATTCGCGCACCACGCCGGCGAGGTTGTCGGTGTTGAACACGTAGTCGGCCCACTCGGCATCGCTGCAGCGCAGTGCATCGGGCATCGGCTTGAATTCGCCGCCATAAGTGAATTCGCTGATATTGCGTGGCCCGTTGAGCGGGCAATTGATAATTTTCATGGTCCGCTCTGCCTCAGTGACTGGCCGCCGTGGCGCCCATTTCGTTGACTTGCCGGAAGGTCGAGAAGCGCTCCAGGCCGAAGGGCTTGATCAACTCCGGTACCTTGCCGCCGCTGGCCACCAGTTCAGCCATGGTCTTGCCGCAGACAGGCGTCGCCTTGAAGCCCCAGGTGCCCCAACCGGCGTCCAGGTAGTAATTCTTCACCGGCGACAGGCCCATGATCGGGCTGTAGTCCGGGGTCATGTCGGTGATCCCGGCCCACTGGCGCATCAGCTTGGCGTTGGCCAGGAACGGGAACATTTCGATGGCGTGGGCCAGCAGGCTTTCCTTCAGGTCCAGGGTCGATCGGGTGTTGAACAGCGGGTACGGATCGGAGCCACCGCCGAACACCACTTCGCCGCGGCTGGTCTGTTGCACGTAGCAGTGCAGCGCCGACGAGCTCACCAGCGGATCGAGGAAGGGTTTGAAGGGCTGGGTGACCATGGCTTGCAGCGGGAAGGTCTGGATCGGCGAGCGAATCCCGGCCTTGGCCATCAGCATTGAGCTGTGCCCGGCAATCGCCTGCACTGCACAGCCACACTTGATGGTGCCGCGGTTGGTCTTCACGGCGGTGATGGCGTCGTTCTCGATGATCAGGTCCTGCACCTCGGTGAGCTGATGGATTTCCACCCCGCGCTTCGCCGCTTGCTTGGCGTAGCCCCAGGCCACCGCGTCGTGGCGCGCGGTGGCGCCGTCGATGTGCCAGAGACCGGCGATCACGGGCAGGTGGCCGGGGTCGAGGTTGAGGCTGGGCACCAGTTCGCGGATCTGCTGGCGGTCGATCATTTCGCTGCGACCGCCGAAGTGCTTGTTGACCTCGGCCCGCTGGCGGAACGAACGCACGGTGGCATCGGTGTGGGCCAGGGTCAGTTGGCCGCGTTCGGAGTACATGATGTTGAAGTCGAATTCGTTGGACAGGCCCTGGAACATTCGCACCGATTCGGCATAGAAACGCACGCCTTCGCTGGTCAGGTAGTTGGAGCGGATCACTGCGGTATTGCGCGCGGTGTTGCCACCGCCCAGGTAGGACTTTTCCAGCACGGCGATGTTGGTGATGCCGTGATACCTGGCGAGGTAATAAGCGGTGGCCAGGCCATGGCCACCGGCACCGATGATCACCACGTCATAGCTTGATTTCAATTCACGCGGCGGCGGCAAATCCACTTCCACCGGGTACTCGGAACTCAGCCCGTACTTCAAGAGATTGAATGGCATACGGCCTCCGATAGGCTGTGCTGTTGCATAAGGGCTGCGGTCACGGTGTTTTTCATCAGGAAGGCAATGGTCATCGGCCCGACACCACCGGGTACCGGGGTGATCGCCGCGACCTGGGGCAGGGCGCTGTCGAAGTCGACATCGCCGACCAGGCGGCTGCGACCGGCGTCGTCGATACGATTGATGCCGACATCGATCACCACTGCACCGGGCTTGAGCCAACTGGCATCGATCAATCGCGGACGACCCACGGCGGCAATCACGATGTCTGCCTGACGGCAGAGCGCCTGCGGATCGGGGCTGCGCGAATGCAAGACCGTCACCGAGCAGTCGGCCTTGAGCAATAGCGCCGCCATGGGTTTGCCGACGATGTTCGATCGGCCGATCACCACTGCATGCTTGCCGCGCAGATCGCCGCAGGTCTGCTCCAGCAGGTACAGGCAGCCACTGGGTGTGCAGGGCGCGAGCACGGTGCGTCCCTGGCTGAGGCCACCCACGTTTTCACTGTGGAAGCCGTCGACGTCCTTGCCTGGGACGATCGCCTGCAGTGCCCGCAGTTCATCGACCTGGGCCGGTAGCGGCAATTGCAGGAGAATGCCGTGGATCGAGCCATCGGCATTCAGCCTGGCGATCAGGTCAAGCAGCTGTTCGGTGCTGGTGTCTGTGCCCAGCCGATGTTCCAGGGAGCGGATGCCGACCTCTTCTGCGCGCAGAATCTTGTTGCGCACATACACCTGGCTGGCCGGGTCGCTGCCGACCAGGATCACCGCCAGGGCCGGCTGGATGTCTTGCGCGCGCAGGCGCTCGACGTCCTTGCGAACCTCGATCAACACCCGCGCGGCGGCGGCTTTGCCGTCAATCAGTCGGGGTGTGTTCACCGGAAAAT
This sequence comes from Pseudomonas sp. G5(2012), assembly GCF_000408945.1. NCBI lineage: Bacteria > Pseudomonadati > Pseudomonadota > Gammaproteobacteria > Pseudomonadales > Pseudomonadaceae > Pseudomonas > Pseudomonas sp. G5(2012). The sequence goes on along the minus strand of NZ_APIO01000156.1, from coordinate 4,686 downwards.
CACCGTTCTGTCCTGATTGAGGAAAACCCGGTGCTCCAGGTGGTACTTGACCGCCTTGGACAGGGCCACGGTCTCGGTGTCACGCCCGGTGGCCACGAGGTCATCCGGCAGGTAGACGTGATCGACGCGCTGCACCTCCTGTTCGATGATCGGCCCCTCATCGAGATCACTGGTGACATAGTGGGCGGTGGCGCCGATCAGCTTCACGCCGCGCTGGTACGCCTGGTGATACGGCTTGGCGCCCTTGAAACCGGGCAGGAACGAATGGTGGATGTTGATTGCCCGACCGGACAGTTGCCGGCACAGGTCGTCGGAGAGGATCTGCATGTAGCGCGCCAGTACCACCAGCTCGGTGCCAGTGTCGTCGACCACCTTCATCAGCTCGGCTTCCTGGCGGGTCTTGGTGTCCTTGGTGACTGGCAAGTAGATGAAGCGAATGCCCTCGCGCTCGGCCATGGGCCGCAGGTCGAGGTGGTTGGAGACGATGGCGGTGATGGTCATGTCCATCTCGCCCTTGTGGTAGCGGTAGAGCAGGTCGGTCAGGCAGTGGTCGAACTTGCTCACCATCAGCAGCACGCGCATCGGTTCGCGAGTGTCATGCAGTTCCCAGCGCATGTCGAAGGCCTGGGCGACATCGCTGAAACCGTCCTTGATCTGCTGGATATCCCCTGCGTGGCCATCGTTGAAACGGAACACCGCACGCATGAAAAAGCGCCCGCTGAAATCGTCGTCGAATTGCGCCATCTCCCCGATGTAGCAACTGTTGTCCGCCAGGTAGGTGGTGACGGCAGCGACAATGCCGGACACCGCGGGACAGGTGATCTTGATGATGAAATGGTTTTTTTCGTGTTGCATGACACGTCCTCGGGATGATGGCGGCAGCTCATCGCATAGCGAAAAAATGTCAGCGGACAGCGAGGCTCATTCCATGAGCGCGGTTTCTTGTCAGGAATAATATATTCCTGTTAGTGGCTTTATAGGGGAAATGCAGGGGGCACGTCCAGAGGTTTTGTGAAAGTTTTTTAACTGCTGGGAATTTTATTGGGCAACCCGACGTGCCCTGTAGGAGCGAGCATGCTCGCGAAAAACCCGAGAACACCGCGGGGCGTCAGGCTCCTCACAACCACCCTGGCCACACCGCTTGCGCGCATGAAATTAAACCTGTATTTTTTCATGAAATTAAAACTATAAAATTTCATGGAGCCGGTATGTTTCAGCAATCCACCCAGCATGTCGCCAGCTATTACGCCCATACGTGCGCCGATCGCCTGGTCAATCGAGCGGCGTTGGAGGGCGAGCAGGACACCGACGTGCTGATCATCGGTGCCGGCTTCAGCGGTTTGCACACGGCGTTGCGCCTGGCCCTGGCCGGCAAGCGCGTGACACTGCTGGAGGCCAGCCGGGTCGCCTGGGCCGCGTCGGGACGTAATGGCGGCCAGGCCATACTCGGTTGGTCCTGCGACATGCCGCCGCTGGAAGCCGCACTGGGCCATGAGCGCGCGCGGCGGTTGTGGGACGGCATGCGCTGGGCGGCAAAAGAGGTGCGCGAATTGCCCAGGCGCCATGGTTTCGATTGCGACTACCGGCCCGGGCACCTCTGGACTTCGGTGATGCCACGGCGGGTGGGGTTGTTGACCGAGTGGCAGCACGAGGCCAGCCACAAATGGGGGCATGACGGTTTGCGCTTCATCGAGCGCGCCCAGTTGCCCGAATGGGTGGCCAGCGAGCGTTACCAGGCCGGTTTGTACGACCCCGAAGGCGGGCATTTGAACCCGCTGAAACTGGCACTGGGACTGGCCGCCGCGATCGAGCAGGCCGGTGGTGTGATTCATGAACAAAGCATGGCGTTGAATTATCGCGAGGACTCGAACGGCTACGTGGTGACGACTGAACGCGGACACATTCGCGCCGATGTCCTGGTATTGGCCTGCAATGCCTATCTTGACCGGCTCGACCCACAGCTATCGAGTTGCGTACTACCCGTTGGTACCTATCAGGTGGCCACGGCGCCGATGTCCGAGGCCCAGGCAGCCGCTCTGCTACCCAGCAATGTCTGCGTCACCGACAACCAGTTCGTGCTCGACTATTTCCGCCGCACGCCAGACAACCGGCTGCTGTTCGGCGGCGGTTGCACCTATCTGGGGGGCATGCCCAAGGACATCGCCGGTGCCACACGGCCGTGCCTGGAAAGGGTGTTCCCCCAATTGAAAGGCATTGAATTGGAGTTTGCCTGGGGCGGTCACATCGACCTGACGCTCAAACGCACGCCCGACATCGGTCGGCGCGGTGACTTGTATTGGTTGCAGGGCTATTCCGGGCACGGCGTGCTGCCGACCCTGGCCGGGGCACGGGCGGTGTCTGACGCTATTCTCGGCCAGCCGGATGAGCTGGGGCTGTACCAGGGTTTGACCAACCCCAGTTTTCCCGGCGGCAAATACATGGCAGCACCGCTGGAAGCCATCGGCAAAGCCTGGTACAGGCTGCGCGACAGCATTTGAATCGGCCACTTCTGGAAGCCTTTAGATGGACATGCAAGAAGAGATTTCGGCGCTGGCGATCCTGATCCAGGACCTGCGCAAGCACAAGAAGTACACCTTGAAGGATCTGGCCGACAAGATCGGCCGCTCCGTGGGTTTTCTTTCCCAGGTCGAACGCGGCTTGTCCCGCCCGACGGTGGCGGACCTGACCGCCATCAGCGAGACCCTCGGCGTGCCGACCACCTATTTCTATAGCCTGCCCAAACCCATGGCCCTACCGTGGGTGACCCGGCCGGATGAGCGCCGCACGTTGTATTACGCCGATGGCATCACCGACATCATGGTCTCGCCAAAGATGCGTGCGTCCTTTTCCATGCTCGAAAGCCAGCTGGAGCCCGGTGCCAGCAGCGGCGACCGGCACATGAAGGACAGCTCGGAGCAGGGCGGCTATGTGCTGGAAGGGGAACTGACCCTGTGGCTCGACCAGAACGAACCGGTGACCCTGCACGCTGGCGACAGTTTTCAACTGGCCAGTCATGCCCACTGCCGCTACGGCAACCTCTCAGACCAAATGACCCGCGTACTTTGGGTCTACACCTGATAAAAACAACAAGGAACAAAACGATGGATGCTGTGTGCTCTGATTTGTTGGCCGAAGTGCGTGGGTTTCGTCAGCGCTACCCCGATGTGCGCTTCGTCGACCTGATATCCCTGGACATTCCGGGGCATTTCTACGGCAAGCGCTACCCGATCGAAATGCTCGAAAAAGTCGCCGCCGGCAGCGCCCTCAAGTTGCCGCAAAACTGCGTGTTGCTCGGCACCCAGGGCGGGCTGTTCAAGATTGGCGACTACTGCTTCAACGATGGCGATCCGGACGCGCTGCGTCGCCTGGTACCGGGCACGCTCAAGTTGGTGAGTTGGGAGAAGCAACCGCTGGGGCAGATGTTGATTACTTCCGATGGCACGGAAAAACCGATCGTCTTCGAACCCCGTGAAGTCCTGGCGCAGGTGTTGGCGCGGCTTGGAAGCAAAGGCATTTTTCCGGTGGTGGCGTTCGAACTTGAGTTCTACCTGTTCGACAGTCAGTTGCGCGATGGCTTGCCGCAGTTTGCCCGCGACCCGCTGACCGGCGATGCGGACGATCAGCCGAACATGCACATTGAACGCCTCTCGCGATTTGCCCCGGTGCTCGACGAAATGGTCGAGACCGCGCGTGCGCAAGGCATCGATGCGACGGTGATCACCGCCGAATTGGGCCCCGGTCAGTTCGAGATCAATTTCGGTCATCTGGACGATGGTCTGCGCGCTGCCGACTGGGCTGCGTTGTTCTGCCGCAGCACGCGAGGCGTGGCACTCAAGCACAACTACCGCGCCAGTTTCATGGCCAAGCCTTACCTGCAGCACCCCGGCAGCGGCATGCATGTGCACGTGAGTCTTTACGACAAGGCCGGCAACAACCTGCTGGCGGCGAACGGGCAACGCGCGTTGCGCCATGCGGTGGCCGGTTGCCTGGATGTGTTGCCGCACTGCATGCCGATTTTCGCGCCAAACCACAACGCGTTGCGCCGCTTGAGCGCCACGGTCAACGTCGCCTCGCGCGCCAGTTGGGGTTTCGAGGATCGAGACGCATGCCTGCGGGTGCCGGAGTCTGACGCCAGGAACCTGCGGGTCGAACATCGCCTCGCTGGCGCCGATGCCAACCCGTATCTGGTGCTCGCCGCGATCCTGGTGGGCCTGGAACAAGGCCTTGAACAGGAGCGCGAGCCGATCGCCCCACTCAACGATGACCGCAACAGCGGCATCGACTTTCCGCTGGAAATGCTCGACGCCGTGCGAGCCATGCAAGGCCATCAAAAACTGCGTGAAGGTTTGGGCGCGGAATTCGTCGATGTGTATTGCGAGAACAAGCGGCAGGACCACTTGGCGTTCCTGAACGACATCAGTGCACGGGAATATCGCTGGTTCCTGTAATTAAGGTTATTTCGAGGTTAACCGTAAAAAATATCTGGTTATTTAACAGGTTACAGATTTTAGTAACTGAACGGTTAATCAAAATATCTTGTTACAGGGCGAAACATTGCGTAATATCCGCCCCGCGTTCACCACCACGGTTTATGCATTTTTAAGTCCCGGGCGTCCATCAGCTGCCCGGGATTTTTTTTGCCTGAAATTCGGTGTCATTCAGTTGGTTTCTCTGTAGGAGCGAGCA
>NZ_APIO01000155.1:0-19895 GCF_000408945.1 Pseudomonas sp. G5(2012) | reverse complement strand
CCATAGGTGGCCGTTACCGCTGGAATGGATATGTACACCTGAAAGAGAATTGGTTGACTGTAAGGGCGCCTTCGCCGGCAAGCCTGGCTCCTACAGTAAATCAGTAGATCAGTAGATCGGGTACATCCGAGAGCTATGAGGCCGCCTTCGCTGGCAACCCAACGCCTACAAAATGTATCGTTGCAAAAAAAGAGGATCGACCGATGGACCACGTCAACCACATCCTGATCGTCGACGACGATCGCGAAATCCGCGAACTGGTCGGCAACTACTTGAAGAAAAACGGCCTGCGCACCACCGTGGTCCCCGATGGCCGGCACATGCGCAGCTTCCTCGAAGCCAACCAGGTCGACCTGATCGTGCTCGACATCATGTTGCCCGGCGACGACGGCCTGGTGCTGTGCCGCGAACTTCGCGCGGGTAAGCACAAAGCCACGCCGATCCTGATGCTCACCGCTCGCAACGATGAAACCGACCGTATCCTCGGCCTGGAAATGGGCGCTGACGACTACCTGACCAAACCCTTCTCCGCCCGCGAACTGCTGGCGCGGATCAACGCCGTATTGCGCCGTACCCGCATGCTGCCACCCAATCTGCTGATCAGCGAAAGCGGTCGGATGCTCGGTTTTGGCCGCTGGCGCCTGGACACCACCGCCCGTCATTTGCTCGACGAAGACGGCACCCTGGTGGCCCTCAGTGGCGCCGAATACCGCCTGCTGCGGGTGTTCCTCGATCACCCGCAACGGGTTCTGAGTCGCGACCAATTGCTCAACCTGACCCAAGGCCGCGACGCCGATCTGTTCGACCGTTCGATTGATTTGCTGGTCAGCCGCCTGCGCCAACGACTCAAGGACGACTCACGGGAATCGACCTACATCAAGACCGTGCGCAGCGAGGGATACGTGTTCTCCTACCCGGTGGAAATGCTCGATGCACAGGCCTGAATAGATCAACACCCTCGATAACGACTATGCGCAAGGGTGTTTTTTCATCGCGACGCTCCAGCACTACAGTGGCCACATCTTCTCCCCACGCTCTGGAGCAACATCATGAAAAGCCTCATCGGTCTCGGCTTCGCCCTTTCGGTGCTTGGTGCCACTAGCGCCATTGCCGCCCCCCACGCCACTACCCCGCTGGTTGCAGCGGCGAAAGTCAGCCAGCCGGCAACACTCAACGTGAACACCGTCAGCGCTGACCAGAAAGACAAACTCTACGTCGCAGAAAACCGCCCTGAGTTCGGCTCCAAGTATCAGCGCTATTGATCAACAGCCTTGGGCTGCCTGAAACAACAACCCCCGCCAATGCGGGGTTTGTTGCATCTACACAGCTCCTACAGGGTTTATGGTGTTGCCAATCGCGCGGCCAGTGCCTTGGCCTGGCTTGCGACATCTGTGACCGCAGTGCTTTCCCACCACATCCCGCGCAACGGTGGGCCCATGGCAAACAGTCGGCTCGCAGCCTGACCATCGGCATCCAGTACCGCACCGTCGACCTCGGCCGCAATGCCCAGCGCCAGGTGTCCCGGGCGAATCAGCCCGCGCGCCAGCAATTGCCGGGGCAATGGTCGCGCCACCCGTCGCCAGTCATATTCGATGCCGCTGGAGTTGATCAATGCCGCGCCACTGACGACAACGGTTTGCGTTTCACCTCGGCGGCGAATTCGAATACTCACCTCATTGCCCGAAGAAGGCTCCAGCCCTTTGAACGAGGCTGCCTGAATCTGCAATCGCCCTTCCTTGTGCAGGCGTTCCACCAGTTCGGCGCTCAACGGTGGCGAGCGGTGATGATGGCTTTCCCACCACGGCCGTACATGGCGCACGAATTGCCGCCGCTGCAAGTCGGTGGCCTGACTCCACAGACGGCCGATGTGCGCCCGAACCGTGTCCAGTGGTGCCTGCCAGTCAATGCCCCGGGCGATGGCATCGCGGCAATGCCGGCGTAATTCACGCACCAGCTGTCGTGGCGTGCGAATGCTCTGATCCTCGGCCAGGAAATCCACCCAGGCCGGTGGTTGGCGCCGCACATGGGGCAACAGGCCGTGACGGGAAAACACGTTGATCGGCCCGCGATGCCCGGCCTGTTCCAGCGACACCACGGCATCGACCATGGTCAGCCCCGAGCCGATGATCAGCACCGTCGACTGCGGATCGAGCTGGCGCATCGCAGCAACATCCCACGGGTCAAGCGCCGCCGCGTTCAAACCGCTGGACTGGGTCTGCGGCGTGCGCGCGGCCGGGAACATCCCCGTCGCGAGCACGGCAAAGGAACCCTGCAGTCGCTGGCCGTCGCTCAAGCTCAAGCGCACCGACTGCGCATCGGTTTGCAGATCCACCACCTCGGCGCGCACATGCTCGACCGTCGAGCCGTTCAACGCACCCAGCGCTTGAGCCTCGGCCAGGCGTTGCTGCACGTACAGGCCGAAAATCCCCCGTGGCGGGAACAACTCGCTGACCGGTACATGCTGCTCATCCGACTCCGGCCAGCCGCCGGCCGCAATGTAGTCGGTCAACCATTGGGTCAGGTCATCGGCGTTGTCCGGATCGACACTCATGCGCGCCGCGTTGCCGTTGAGCGTATGCCCCAGCTCCACGGCGCTGTAGGCCTCGCCGCGCCCGAGCTCGGCGCGCGGTTCGATCACCAGCACCTGGCGCTTGCCCGGCAGGCGTAACAGTTGCGCCGCCAACATCGTGCCGCTGAGGCCGCCGCCGACAATCAGGATGTCCGCGTGACGGATGACGTCGCTCGCCTGTCCGTTTTGGGTTTCACTCATGCCGTTCTCACTGCTCAGTGTTTACCTAGATAGAAGTCATGCAGATCGCCCCGGGCCAGCAGCTCGCTGGCGCTGCCGGACAACACCACCCGGCCGGTGTCGAGGACATAGGCCGTGGAAGCGTACTTGAGCGCCACATTAATATTTTGCTCGGCAATCAGGAAGCTCACCTGTGCCTCGCGGTTGAGCTGGGCGACGATCTCGAAAATCTCCTGGACGATGATAGGCGCCAAACCCATGGAAGGTTCGTCGAGCAGTACCAAAGTAGGACGTGTCATCAATGCGCGGCCGATGGCGACCATCTGCTGTTCGCCACCGGACGTTAGGCCGGCCTGGGTCTTGCGCTTGGTTTTCAGGCGCGGAAACCAGGCGTAGATGCGCTCCAGGTCCCGGGCCATGTCCTGGCGACTCAAGCCGCGGACAAATCCACCACTGCGCAAGTTGTCCTCCACCGTCAATTGCGCGAAGACGTGCCGGCCCTCCAGTACGTGGACCATCCCTTCGCGCACCCGCAGGCTCGGATCGACGCCTGCGGTATCACGCCCCAGGAACTCGATGCTGCCACGACTGACCTCGGCCCGCTCGGCCCGCACCAGGCCGGAAATCGCCTTGAGCGTGGTGCTTTTACCCGCGCCGTTGGCGCCGAGCAACGCGACGATGCCGCCCTTGGGCACCGTCAGCGAGACGCCGGCCACAGCCAGGATCGCGCCGTCGTAGATCACTTCGATGTCATTGACCCGCAACAGATCGTTGACGGCAATGTCGCTGGCGGCTTCGCTCATGATTATTCCTCTGCGGTGCAGGTGCGTGGCGTCAGGCCTTTTTCCTTGGCGAACGCGGCGGATTTCTCGTCGATCAACGGCCGCAGCAACGCGCGGTCGGCGGCGATCCAGTCGCTGATCAGCGTCCAGTTGGCGCCGTCCCACTGCTGCACCCGCGCCGAACCGCCGCCCTCGTGATCCTTGCAAGACAGCTTGAGGTTCTGCATCAGGCCGAAGTAACCCATGTCCTTGAGCCGCGCATCGTCGATATTCAGATGTTCCAAGCCCCAACGCCCTTCCTCACCGTTGAGCGGGCGCTTGCCGAATTTGCCCTGGGCGGTGCGGATCGCTTCCACGGCGACGGCGGCATTCACCAGCCCGGAGTTGTAGTAGACGCTACCGAAATTCTTCAGGTCCTTGAGGTCGCTCTTGCCCTTGTCGAGGATGTATTGCTTGAGGCGCTTGTGGATCTCGAAGTCAGTGCCGGCCGGGTACGGCGTCAGCGCCAGGTAGCCTTTGGCAGCAGCGCCAGCGGGCAGCACGTCTTCGCTGGAGCTGGCCCAGATGTCGCCGACGATGTGGTCCACCGGGAAGCCGAAACGCGCAGCGGTCTTGACCGCCACCGGGGTCGACACGCCCCAGGTGCGCAGGAACACCCAGTCCGGGTTGAGCTGACGGATCTGCCGCCATTGCGCCGATTGCTCATTGCCGGGATCGGCCACCGGAATCTGGATGTTCTCGAAGCCGTACCGCTCGGCCAACAACTTCAGCGGCCCCAGGGTTTCGCGACCGTATGCGGAGTCGTGGTAGACCGTGGCGATTTTCTTGCCCTTGAGTTTGTCGAAGCCACCCTCTCGCTGGGCGATGTAGTTGATCAGGCTGGAGGCTTCGCTGTAGAAGGTCAGCATCACCGGGAAGTTGTACGGGAACACCGTGCCGTCGGTGGCTTCGGTGCGGCCATAACCCAGGGTGATCAGCGGAATCCTGTCGACTTCCGCCCGTTCACTCAGGGCATAGGCCGCCGGCGCGCCGTTAGGTTGATAGACCGCTACGGGCGCGCCATCCAGGCCGTTCTTGAAGCGCTCGTAACACTCGATGCCCTTCTCCGCCGTCCATTCGGTTTCGCATTCCTGCCAAACCAGTTTCACCCCATTGATCCCGCCTTCGACCTCGTTGATGTAGTTGAGGTAATCGATCATCCCGGCCCACACCTGTACGCCGCTGGAGGCGTAGGCGCCGACCCGGTAAGTGGCCAACGGAAAGAACTGCTGGTCCGCCGAGGCCTGGGCCATCGGTACTGCACTGCCGAAAATCGCCAGCGCCAAAGCGGCGCCGAGCAGGGAGCGTTTCAAGGATGCACGCATGTTGTTTCTCTGGTAGTGGGAAGGATTCAGAAGCGCAGCGGCCAGTGGCCCAGCCGGTCACGAAGATTGCCCAGCAGGCGGATCAAGCCTTCCGGTTCCTTGATCAGGAACAGGATGATCAGCACGCCGAAGATGATTTTTTGCAGGTTTTGCAGCTGCCCGGCATCCACCGCGCCACCGAGCAAGGCTTGCCCGACGTGGCTGAGCAGTATTGGCAACAGGCTGATGAATGCCGCGCCGACGAAGTTGCCGGCGATGCTGCCCATGCCACCGATAATGATGATGAACAGGATCTGGAATGATCGATTGATATCGAAACTGCTGGCACTGGCGGTGCCCAGGTAGGCAAAGGCCCACAAGGCGCCGGCGATGCCCAGGTAGAACGAGCTGACGGCAAATGCCAGGAGCTTGTAGCGCGCCACGGGAATACCGATGACGGCAGTGGCGGTGTCCATGTCGCGGATCGCCATCCAGTTGCGGCCGATCTGGCTTTTCACCAGGTTCACCGCGACCCAGGTCAGCAGCAGCACAGTGGTCAGGGTCAGCCAATAGCGGCCCAGCGGCGTGTTCAGGTCATGGCCGAACAGCGCCAGTTTCGGTGCGCTGATGGTGCCGGACGAGCCGTAGTTGTAGAACCAGGGGAATTTGACGAACAGCCACTCCAGGAAAAACTGCGCCGCCAGGGTGGTAACCATCAGGTAAAAGCCCTTGATCCGCGAACTCGGCAGCCCGAAAAAAAAGCCCACCACCGCACTGATCAAACCGCCACCCAGCAACGCCACTGGCAGCCCCAGTTCAGGCAAACGCAACAGAAAACCGTACGTGGCAAACGCCCCGACCGCCATGAACCCGGCCGCACCCACCGAGGTTTGCCCGGTGTAGCCGGTCAGCAGGTTCAGGCCAAGTCCGGCCAGGGACAGCACCAGGAACGGAATCAGAATGGCGTTCAACCAATAGTCGTTGCCGGTCAGTGGAACGACGACAACCGCGATCAGCAACAAGCCGACCAGACCGAACGGCACGCGGCGCCGGACCAACACCGCCGGTGCGGTTTCACGGGTAAGGGAAATCGACATGGGTTCAGACTCGCTCGATGGCGCGCTCGCCGAACAGGCCGGCGGGACGGATGTAGAGGAAGGCCAGGGCCAGGACATAAGCAAACCACGGCGTGATGCCGCCACCGATCAGCGGGCCGATGTAGACTTCGGCGAGGTTCTCCGCCGCACCGACGATCAGCCCGCCGACAATCGCCCCGCCAATCGAGGTGAAACCACCGATGATCAACACCGGCAACGCCTTGAGCACCACCAGCGACAGGGAAAACTGCACCCCTTGTCGTGCCCCCCAGAGCAACCCGGCCACGAGTCCGACCACTCCGGCCACGGCCCAGACGATCTGCCAGATGCGGTTGAGGTTGATGCCGATGGACAGCGCGGCGGTGGTGTCATCTGCCACCGCCCGCAACGAGATGCCGATGCGGGTCTTGTTGAACAGCAGTGCCAGCACCGTCACCAGCACGATGGCCGCAGCGGCGGCGATCAGGTCGAACTGGCTGAACATCATCGCGCCAATGAACAGCGGCACGTCGTCGATGCCCAGGTCCAGCGCCCGGACCTGCGAGCCCATCAAGCCTTGCGCCAGGCCTTCGATGATGAAGGACAGGCCGAGCGTGGCCATGAACAGGGTGATCTGTGAGCGATTGACCAAGGGTCGCAGCACCAGCCGCTCGATCAACAGCGCGCCAACGATCATCACCAGCACTGTCAACAGCAGCGCCAGGGCAAACGGCACACCCTGATCGTGCAGGCTGACGAAAGTCAGCGCGGCGAACAACAGCATCGCGCCCTGGGCGAAATTGAACACACCGCTGGCCTTGTAGATCAGCACGAAGCCGATGGCGACCAGCGAATACAGGGTTCCAGCGAGCAAGCCGCCGAGCAGGGTTTCAACGAAGAACGTCATCAGTGCACCACTCCCAGATACGCCGCGATCACCTCAGGGTTGGCCTGCACCTGGGCAGGCGTGCCATCGCCAACCTTGCGCCCGTAGTCGAGTACCACCACATGGTCGGACAGGCCCATCACCACGCTCATGTCGTGTTCGATCAACACCACCGTGGTGCCAAGGTCACGGTTGATGTAGGCGATGAATCGGGCCATATCCTGTTTTTCCTCGGCGTTCATCCCGGCCATCGGCTCGTCGAGCAGCAATAGGCTCGGACCGGCGATCAGGGCGCGGCCCAGCTCGACGCGCTTTTGCAGGCCATAGGCGAGATTGCCCACCGGCACATCGCGTTGGGCTTGCAGTTCGAGGAATTCGAGGATGCCTTGGGCCTGCTGGCGAAACTGTTCGGCTTCAAGCCGGGCTCGTGGCAAACCCAATGCTTGCTCGATGAAGCTGCTGCGCAGGTGTCGCGACAGGCCGGTCAGGAGGTTGTCGATCACGCTCATTTTCTTGAACAGCGCGTTGTTCTGGAACGTTCGGCCTATGCCCCGGCGCGCAGCGCTCAAAGGATCGATGCGCTTGAAAGACTGCTGCTCGAACACGATCGAACCGGCATCGAAGCGGTACACGCCGTTGAGCACATTGAGCAACGAACTCTTGCCCGCCCCGTTGGGGCCGATCAACGCGCAGATCTCGCCACGGCGCACATCGAACGACAGGTCGTTGATCGCCTTGACGCCTTTGAAGGACAGGGAAATACCGCTGACTTGCAGGATGGAATCGGTCGAGATCATGCGATGTTCCGTTTGAATTCGGCGAGCCAGGCAGGCGTGGATTGCGCTTGCGCGGTGCGCGTGGCTTGCCAGATGAAGTGCAGGTTGTGAAAGCCCAGCAGGCGGCGGACGCGGGTCTTGATCAGGCGTTGCAGGGGCTTTTGCGGCTGGGCAATGGCCCAGTCGCACAGGCGGCGGCGCCAGGTGCCCGGTGACGCGAGGCGGCTTTCGATTTCCATGGCAAGCAGTTGCAGGCGCCCGGCGGAGAGCAGCAAGCCCGTAGGCGCCACTTCACGGCGATCACGACTGGCGCTGCCAGGGCTTTCCGGGAAAGCCAGGGTTTGCCCGCTGCCCAGCCACAGTTCGAACAAGACGCTCAGGCCGCCCTGCCACTCGGTGCCCTCTTCGCTCCATAACTGTTCTGCGTTCACACCGAGGCGAAGCCGTTGCGGATGCTCTGTCGGGCCCAGCAGCTCGGCGAAGTCGAGCAACGACTGGCCCTGGTTGAGCCAGAGTTGCCGCGCCTGCCGTCCCTGCACAAAGGCGTGGCCAGGGCTGCTGCGCCACAGGACGTTGTGCAAGGCGGGAGCGTCGAGGTTGTCGGCGATGGCCAGCACCTCGCCGCCGATGTGCTGAGCCGCCAGGGCCAGCAGCAACAGGTTCGGCTCGAAGGCGCCGCTGACGGCCAGCCGCGAATCCTCATCGAATCCTTGCTGGCGCAAGCCATCGGCCAGGCGCTCGACATCGCGCAAGACATCGATCCAGCGCCAGGCAAACCATTGCCCGTGACGCTTGTGCCGCAGCGCTGGCTGCAAAGGACTGATTTGCGCCCAATGGCGCAATTGCTCCAGCGCCTTGGGTGCGCTGACCTGCCATTCCCTGGTATCCGCAATCGGCGGACGCTTGAGTTCGTGCACGCTCATGGGTTGACCTCCTGTTCATGGGTAATGTGGGAGCGAGCCTGCTCGCGAAGATGCCATGATCGTTCCCACGCTCTGCGTGGGAACGCCGCCATGGACGCTCTGCGTCCGCTCCTGATGCAGGGACGCGGAGCGTCCCGGGATGCATTCCCACGCAGAGCGTGGGAACGATCATCTACTCAGGCAGACACCACCTTTCTCTCCTGCTGCCGCAACCCCGCCAGATCGCGGTACCCGCTGCCCGGATGAATCTGCGGCAAGCGCGGTCCTTCACCGAACAACTTCTCGCGCAATGTCCCCGGCGCGTATTCGGTCTTGTACACACCGCGTTTCTGCAACTCCGGCACCAGCAACTCCACGGCATCGATGAACGTTTCGTGGGTCAGCGCATACGCCAGGTTGAAGCCATCCACATCCGTCTCCTCGACCCATTCCTGCAGCAGATCGGCAACGGTTTCCGGGCTCCCGACAAACAACGGGCCAAAGCCACCGATGCCCACCCAGTCGGCCAGTTCATTGGGGGTCCAGACCTTGTTCGGATTGGCCGTGGAGAACGCCTCCACCGCCGATTGAATGGCATTGGTGTGCACATGCTTGAGCGGTTCATCCGGGTTGAACTGACTGAAATCGATGCCCGTCCAGCCGGAAATCAACGCCATCGCGCCCTCATAACTGACCCAGCTCTTGTATTCCTCGAACTTGGCCTTGGCCTTGGCGTCGGTCTCGCCGAGGATCACCGTCTGCAGGTTGAAAATCAGGATCTTCGACGGATCACGCCCCGCCTGCCCTGCACGCTTGCGGATGTCGGCCACGGTTTTCTTCAGCAGCACTTTCGACGGTGCGGCGACGAACACACACTCGGCATGCTCGGCGGCGAACTGCTTGCCGCGACTTGACGCCCCCGCCTGATATAACACCGGAGTGCGTTGCGGCGAGGGCTCGCAGAGGTGAATCCCCGGCACCTGGAAGTGGTTGCCGACATGTTGGATCTCGTGGATTTTGCTCGGGTCGCTGAAGATCCGCCGCTCGCGATCGCGCAGGATCGCGCCCTCTTCCCAACTGCCCTCCCAGAGCTTGTAGCAAACCTGCAGGTACTCTTCGGCGAAGTCGTAGCGGGCGTCGTGTTCAGTCTGGGTTTTCTGCCCGAGGTTCTTCGCCCCGCTCTCCAGGTACGAGGTCACGATGTTCCAGCCAGCGCGGCCCTTGGTCAGGTGATCGAGGGTCGACAGGCGTCGGGCAAACGGGTACGGATGCTCGAACGACAGCGACGCGGTCAGGCCAAAGCCCAGGTGTTCGGTCACCAGCGCCATCGGCGGGATCAGTTGCAGCGGGTCGTTGACCGGCACCTGGGCCGCCTGGCGGATTGCCGCATCGCCGTTACCGTTATAGACGTCGTAGATGCCAAGCACATCGGCGATGAACAGGCCGTCGAACTTGCCGCGCTCGAGGATTTTCGCCAGATCTGTCCAGTATTCCAGGTCCTTGTACTGCCAGGAACGATCCCGCGGATGCGCCCACAACCCTGGCGACTGATGGCCGACGCAGTTCATGTCGAAAGCATTGAGACGGATTTCACGGGCCATCAAACGGCTCCCTTGGTTGATGTGTGAAAGCTGGGCGGGTGAATGCCGTTGAGGCGAAAGTTGCCGATGAGGTGGAGCTTGCCGCGCAGCGGATCGTGCAGCGAACCCGGCAATGCGGTGCGCTGCCCCGTGAGTTCGAATTCGGCGTTGCTGGCTGCGCTCAAAGCCTCGGCGCTGGCCAGGCGGGATTCGGCTTCGGCGATGCTGACTTCGATGTCGTCAGTGCCACTGGCGAGAAATTCTTCAGCGCGTTCCAGCAGCGCAGCGGCCACTTCGATGCGGATGTGCACATCGCCAAGGCGGCTGATCACCAGAGGCTCATCAGTTGCCTGGTTGTGCTGGCGGACGAAACGCAAGGTTGCATCGAGCAGGCTACGCGCGTTGTGCAGGTCATGCCGGCTGTTGGCCAGGGGTTGCCCGGCGGCAATCGGTTGGGTCAAGGCGTTCATGGTGGACTCCTCAGTTCCAGGCGTGGCGCGCAGGCTTTACGCCGTTGAGCAGGTAGTTGCCGATCAAGTGGTATTTCCAGCGCGCCGGGTCGTGCAGCGTATGGGTGCGGGCGTTGCGCCAGTGACGGTCGAGGTTGTATTTGCCGAGCACCGAGCGGGTACCGGCCAGTTCGAAGAGCTTGCTGCTGGTGAGCAAGGCGATTTCGGTGGACAGCACTTTCGCCTGGGCGACCACCACCGAGGCGTGCGCCACCGTGTCTTCATTGGCGTCGAGCAGCGCGGCGTCAATGGCCTGGCCGGCCTTTTTCAGGATCGCTTCGCTACCCCGCACACGCCATTCGAGATCGCCGATGGCGGCAATGCTGAACGGGTCCTGCCAGCCGTGGTCCTGGCCGCTGTCGATCCATGGCCGCGCTTCACGGGCGTAGCGCTTGGTTTCTTCCAGGGCACCCACGGCGATACCGGTGTCCACGGCGGCCTGGATGATTTGTGAGATCGGGCCGTCGGCGGTTGGCTCATCGAAGGCTTTGTGGGCCGGGATCACCGCGCTGAGCGGGACCTGCACCGCGTTCAGGGTCACGCCACCGCTGGCGGTGGTGCGCTGGCCGAATCCGTCCCAACTGTCGATCACCGTCAAGCCGGGATTGTCGCGCTCGATGAAAGCGATGAACGCCTGGTTCTGTTCGTTGACCGCCACCGCCGGCACGATGTGCGCAAACAGCGCGCCGGTGCAGTAGAACTTCTCGCCGTCGATTTGCGCGGTGTCGTCGTTGAAGTGAATACGGGTTTCAAAAGCCCCGGCGTGTTTGCTTTTCGATTCCGAGAAGGCGTTGCCGAAGCGGTAACCCTGCAGCACTTTGCCGAAGTAGTACTGCTTCTGCTCTTCGCTGGCGGTTTGCACCAGGATGTCGAGCACGCCAAGGTGGTTTTGCGGGATCTGGCCCAGGGAAGAATCAGCGGCGGAAATGATCTTGATCACTTCGGCGACGGTCACATAAGACACTCCGGCGCCACCGTAGGCTTTTGGCACGGTGATGCCCCAGAGGCCGCTAGCGGAGAACTCGTCGAGCTCGGCAACCGGCAGACGTCGTTCGCGATCGCGCACGCTGGCTTCGACGGCGAATCGCGCCGCGAGCTTGTGGGCGATGGCAATCGCTTCCGCATCCGAGCGGATCACATGGGCAGGGCTCACACTGGCCGAGCGGGGGGATTGGGCTGAGGCTGTCATGGGCCGACTCCGGGTTCTGGGTGAATGCACCAGAGCTTTTGCAGGAGTCGTGCCTGAATTTAAATTCGTTATTTATCAAAATCTTAACGAATTATTAGAGAAAAGCTTTTAGCTTCAGAACAGCAAAATGTTTATCCAGTGTTGACCGGCCAACAGTTCAGATCACCACATTGCGCACAAAGCGCACCGCGACTTCTCCCTCGTTGCGATAGGAATGCGGCTGGTTGCTGGCGAACATGAAGAACTCGCCGGCGGCGATCTTGTGCGGCACCTCGCCGACCATCACCGTCAGGCAGCCTTCGAACACGTAGAACTGTTCGCTCCAGCCTTCGGCGTCAGGCTCCGACGGATAATGCTCGCCCGGCTCCAGGCGCCATTCCCAGAGTTCGACTTCACGGGTGGCATTGGCCTTGGCCAGCAGCACCGCCTTGCTACCGGGGATCGTTCCGGCCCAGGCGAGTTCGTTGATGCGGCTATGGTCGCGCACATCGGGGGCCTGGATCAGGTCGCTGAAGGCCACGTCCAACGCTTCGGCGACACGGTCGAGGGTGGTCAGGCTAACGTTCTTTTCGCCGGCCTCGATCGCCACCAGCATCCGGCGACTGACACCGGATTTTTCCGCCAACGCGGTCTGGCTCATATCGGCGGCATGGCGCAACCGCCGAATGTTCTGGCTGACGTGTTGCAGGACCGAAGCCCGGGGCGAGGAATCTTTGTGCACTATATTGCTCACTTGATGGTGTTGCGCAGTATACTGCCCAACTTCGGGCGCATTGTGCGTCCCCCTCAAACAGTGTGCAAGATCATGACGTCGGTGAACTCCTCCCAGGCTCCCTCCCGTTTCCTGCGACTCAGCAAGGCCGAGTGCGTGCTGGTGTTGATCACCATGGTCTGGGGCGGGACCTTTCTGCTGGTCCAGCATGCGATGACCGTCAGTGGCCCGATGTTTTTCGTCGGCCTGCGCTTTGCCGCCGCCGCGATCATCGTCGCGCTGTTCTCCTGGCGCAGCCTGCGGGACCTGACCTTGTTTGAATTGAAGGCCGGCGCCTTCATCGGCGTGGCGATCATGCTCGGCTACGGCCTGCAGACGGTCGGGCTGCAAAGCATTCCCAGCAGCCAGTCGGCGTTCATTACCGCGCTGTACGTGCCCTTCGTGCCGTTGCTGCAATGGCTGGTACTGGGGCGTCGTCCGGGGCTGATGCCAAGTATTGGCATCATGCTGGCATTTACCGGGTTGATGCTGCTGTCGGGCCCTTCCGGCGCGGCATTGAACTTCAGCCCCGGTGAAATCGCTACCTTGATCAGCGCCATTGCCATTGCGGCGGAGATCATCCTGATCAGCAACTTTGCCGGCCAGGTCGATGTGAAACGGGTGACCGTGGTGCAATTGGCGGTCACGTCGCTGCTGTCGTTCCTGATGGTGGTGCCGACCCAGGAACACATTCCTGATTTCTCCTGGTTGCTGTTGTGCAGTGCCCTTGGGCTGGGCGCGGCGAGTGCGGCGATCCAGGTGGCGATGAACTGGGCGCAGAAGAGTGTTTCGCCAACCCGCGCGACCTTGATCTATGCCGGTGAGCCGGTGTGGGCCGGGATTGTCGGGCGGATCGCCGGGGAGCGACTGCTGGCGATTGCGCTGGTGGGAGCGGGATTGATCGTGGCGGCGGTGATTGTCAGTGAGTTGAAGACCAAGGGTAAGGCCGCTGTGGCTGAGGAAGCGTTGGAGCGGGAAACCCAGGGTTAACCGCAAAATCTGCAACGTCTGGAAGATAGCTTTCGCGAGCAGGCTCGCTCCCACAGTTGAAATGCATTCTCCTGTGGGAGCGAGCCTGCTCGCGAAGAGGCCGGACCTGCTGAACGCAGGCCTTCGAAACAATGTGAAGCAAGACTTTTCCGTCTACCTTGTAGGATTCTGCGACAGCTTGGCGTTTGGCGATCCGGGAACTGGCACGTATGATGCTTCACAAACTTCCGCAGATTAGAAGCCTATGTCCCTGATAGTTCTACTGCTTCTGCCTTTCATAGGCAGCTGTCTGGCAGCGGTGCTGCCTCACAACGCGCGTAATACCGAATCCCTACTGGCTGGCCTGGTCGCTTTGATCGGCACCGTCCAGGTCGCCCTGCTGTACCCGCAAATCGCCCATGGCGGCGTAATCCACGAAGAATTCTTTTGGCTGCCCAGCCTTGGCCTGAACTTTGTCCTGCGCATGGACGGTTTCGCCTGGCTGTTCTCGATGCTGGTGCTGGGCATCGGCACGCTGGTGTCGCTGTACGCCCGCTACTACATGTCGCCGGACGATCCGGTACCGCGTTTCTTCGCGTTTTTCCTGGCGTTCATGGGTGCCATGCTCGGGCTGGTGATCTCCGGCAACCTCATCCAGATCGTGTTTTTCTGGGAGCTGACCAGCCTCTTCTCGTTCCTGTTGATCGGCTATTGGCACCACCGCGCCGACGCGCGACGCGGTGCTTATATGGCGCTGATGGTCACCGGTGCGGGCGGCTTGTGCCTTTTGGCGGGGGTCATGCTGCTTGGCCATGTGGTCGGCAGCTATGACCTGGACAAGGTCCTGGCCGCCGGCGAGCTGATTCGTGCTCATGCCCTCTACCCTATCCTGCTGCCCCTGATCCTGATCGGCGCGCTAAGCAAAAGCGCGCAATTCCCCTTCCACTTCTGGCTGCCCCACGCCATGGCCGCGCCGACACCGGTTTCGGCCTATCTGCACTCGGCAACGATGGTCAAGGCCGGGGTGTTCCTGCTGGCTCGCCTGTGGCCGTCGCTCTCGGGCAGTGAAGAATGGTTCTACATCGTCAGTGGTGCCGGCGCCGCCACCCTGCTGCTCGGCGCGTATTGCGCGATGTTCCAGAACGACCTCAAGGGCCTGCTGGCGTACTCGACCATCAGCCACCTGGGCCTGATCACCCTGCTGCTGGGCCTGAACAGCCCGCTGGCCGCCGTAGCCGCGGTGTTCCACATCCTCAACCACGCCACGTTCAAGGCCTCGCTGTTCATGGCGGCCGGCATCATTGACCACGAAAGCGGCACCCGCGACATCCGCCGGCTCAACGGCCTGTTCAAGCTGATTCCGTTCACCGCGACCCTGGCCATGGTCGCCAGCGCCTCCATGGCCGGCGTGCCGCTGCTCAACGGTTTCCTGTCCAAGGAGATGTTCTTCGCCGAGACCGTGTTCATCAACGCCACGGCCTGGATCGAAGCCACCCTGCCGATCGTCGCGACCATCGCCGGGACCTTCAGTGTCGCCTATTCCCTGCGTTTCACCGTTGACGTGTTCTTCGGCCCGACCGCTACCGACCTGCCCCACACCCCGCACGAGCCGCCGCGCTGGATGCGCGCGCCGGTCGAGCTGCTGGTGTTCACCTGCCTGGTGGTGGGGATCTTCCCGGCGCAAGTGGTCGGCCCGTTGCTCGCCGCTGCCGCGCAACCGGTCGTGGGCGGCACCTTGCCCGAGTACAGCCTGGCGATCTGGCACGGCTTGAACGCGCCGATGATCATGAGCCTGATCGCCATGTCCGGCGGCATCGCGCTGTACCTGCTATTGCGCAAGCAGCTCAAGCTCGGTCGCTTCCATTACCCGCCGCTGATTGGCCGCTTCAATGGCAAGCGCCTGTTCGAACGCAGCCTGGTGCTGATGATGCGCCTGGCCCGACGCCTGGAACCGCTGATCAGTACCCGGCGCCTGCAGATGCAATTGTTCCTGATGGTGCTCGCCGCGGTCCTGGCCGGGTTGATCCCGATGTTGCACAGCAGCCTGCACTGGGGCGACCGACCGAAGATCCCGGGCTCGATCGTGTTCGTCATCCTCTGGCTGCTGGCGATTGCCTGCGCCCTCGGCGCCGCATACCAGGCCAAGTACCATCGTCTGGCCGCCCTGACCATGGTCAGCGTCTGCGGCCTGATGACCTGTGTGACCTTCGTCTGGTTCTCGGCCCCGGACCTGGCGTTGACGCAACTGGTGGTCGAAGTGGTGACCACGGTGTTGATCCTGCTGGGCCTGCGCTGGCTGCCACGGCGGATCGAAGAGGTTTCGCCGCTGCCGAGCAGCCTGCGCAGGGCGCGCATCCGCCGCATCCGCGACTTGCTGCTGTCGGCGGTAGTCGGCGGTGGCATGGCGTTGCTGGCCTACGCGATGCTGACCCGCCAGACGCCGAACGACATTTCTTCGTTCTACCTCAGCCGCGCCCTGCCCGAAGGCGGCGGCAGCAACGTGGTCAACGTGATGCTCGTGGACTTCCGCGGCTTCGACACCCTCGGCGAAATCACCGTGCTGGCGGCCGTGGCGCTTACCGTGTTCGCCCTGCTGCGACGCTTCCGTCCGCCGAAGGAAAGCCTGCAGTTGCCGGCCCAGCAGCGCCTGCTCGCGCCGGACGTGGTCACCGACCTGGTCAACCCGCGTCACGCCAGCGACACCGCGCTCGGCTTCATGATGGTCCCGGCGGTGCTGGTGCGCCTGCTGCTGCCAATTGCGCTGGTGGTCTCGTTCTACCTGTTCATGCGCGGGCACAACCAGCCGGGCGGCGGCTTTGTCGCGGGCCTGGTGATGTCGGTGGCGTTCATCCTGCAGTACATGGTCGCCGGCACCCAGTGGGTCGAAGCGCAAATGAGCCTGCGGCCGCTGCGCTGGATGGGCGTCGGCCTGCTGTTCGCCACCGTCACCGGCCTGGGCGCGATGGTCGTCGGCTATCCGTTCCTGACCACCCACACCTGGCATTTCGACCTGCCGCTGCTGGGCGACATTCACCTGGCCAGTGCGCTGTTCTTTGATGTCGGCGTGTACGCCGTGGTGGTCGGTTCGACGCTGTTGATCCTGACCGCCCTCGCCCACCAATCGGTGCGGGGTCACAAGACCGCGGCCCAGCCCAAACTTGTCGTCATCAAGGAGGCTGTCTGATGGAAGAAGTCATCGCCATCGCCATCGGCGTCCTGGCCGCGTCCGGCGTCTGGCTGATCCTGCGTCCGCGGACGTTCCAGGTGGTCATGGGCCTGTGCCTGCTGTCGTACGGTGTCAACCTGTTCATCTTCAGCATGGGCAGCCTGTTCATCGGCAAGGAACCGATCATCAAGGACGGCGTGCCCCAGGATCTGCTGCACTACACCGACCCGCTGCCGCAAGCACTGGTACTCACCGCCATCGTCATCAGCTTCGCCATGACCGCACTGTTCCTGGTGGTCTTGCTGGCTTCGCGCGGCCTGACCGGCACCGACCATGTGGATGGCCGGGAGCCTAAAGAATGAATCCGATGTCGCACCTGATCGCCGCCCCCATCCTGCTGCCGCTGCTGACCGCCGCGATCATGCTGATGCTCGGCGAGAAGCACCGCCCGCTCAAAGCCAAGATCAACCTGTTCTCCAGCCTGCTGGGGCTGGGTATTTCAGTGCTGCTGTTGCAATGGACGCAAACCACCGGCATCGCCGGTTCCATTGGCGTGTATCTGCCGGGCAACTGGCAGGTGCCGTTCGGCCTGGTGCTGGTGGTCGATCGCCTGTCGGCGCTGATGCTGGTGCTGACCGGCATTATCGGCGTCTGTGCGCTGCTGTTCGCCATGGCGCGCTGGGACAGCGCCGGTTCGAGCTTCCACGCTCTGTTCCAGATCCAGCTGATGGGCCTGTATGGCGCCTTCCTGACGGCGGACCTGTTCAACCTGTTCGTGTTTTTCGAAGTGCTGCTGGCCGCGTCCTATGGCTTGATGCTGCACGGGTCGGGCCGGGCGCGGGTGTCGTCGGGGCTGCATTACATCTCGATCAACCTGCTGGCCTCGACCCTGTTCCTGATTGGCGCGGCGCTGATCTACGGCGTCACCGGCACCCTGAACATGGCCGACCTGGCGCTGAAGATCCCGCTGGTGCCCGAAGCCGATCGCGGCCTGTTGCATGCAGGCGCGGGCATCCTGGCGGTGGCGTTCCTGGCCAAGGCCGGGATGTGGCCGCTGAATTTCTGGCTGGTGCCGGCGTACTCCTCGGCCAGCGCGCCGGTGGCGGCGATGTTTGCGATCATGACCAAGGTCGGCATCTACACCTTGCTGCGCCTGTGGACCCTGCTGTTTTCCGGTCAGGCCGGCGCCTCGGCGTACTTCGGTGGCGACTGGCTGATCTACGGCGGTATGGCCACCATCGTTTGCGCGGCAGTGGCGATCCTCGCGGCCCAACGCCTGGAGCGCATGGCCAGCCTGAGCATCCTGGTGTCGGCGGGGATCCTGCTGGCGGCGATCGGCTTCGGCCAGCCCAACCTGATCGCTGCGGCACTGTTCTATGTGGTCAGCTCGACCCTGGCGCTGAGCGCGCTGTTCCTGCTGGCGGAGTTGATCGAACGCTCGCGCTCGGCCAACGAAATGCCCCTGGAGGATGAAAACGAGATGCTGCCTCGGCCGCTGGAATCGTTGTATCCGGTCAAGGGCATCAACCTCGACGACGACCAGAAAGCCGTGGTCGGCCAAGTGATTCCCTGGACCATGGCGTTCCTCGGCTTGAGCTTCATCGCCTGCGCCCTGCTGATCATCGGCATGCCACCGCTTTCCGGGTTCATCGGCAAGCTCAGCCTGCTCAGCGCCCTGCTCAACCCGATGGGTCTGGGCAACGCCGGCGACGCACCGGTATCGAATGCCGCGTGGGGCTTGCTGACGCTGCTGATCCTCTCGGGGATGGCGTCGTTGATCGCCTTTGCCCGTGTCGGCGTCCAGCGTTTCTGGACACCGGCAGAACGCCCCTCGCCTGCGCTGCGGCGCCTGGAATGCGTACCGATTTTTGCGCTGTTGGGCTTGTGCATCCTGCTCACGCTCAAGGCCGAACCGCTGCTGCGCTACACCCAAGCGGCCGCCAACGCCTTGAACAACCCGCAGCAGTATGTGATGGCCGTGCTCGGCACCCGCGTAGTGCCAGGCCCCCAGGCCAGTGCAGCGCTGCTGGAGGTGCAACCATGAAGCGCCTGCTACCTGCGCCATGGCTGTCCCTGGCCCTGTGCCTGTTGTGGTTGCTGCTGAACCTGTCGCTCAGCCCCGGCAACCTGTTGCTGGGCGCCCTGCTGGGGTTTTGCGCGCCTTTAATGATGCGCAAGCTGCGCCCGCTGCCGATTCGCGTTCGTCGGCCCGGGGTGATCCTGCGTCTGTTCCTGCTGGTCGGTCGCGATGTGCTGGTGTCCAACCTGGCGGTCGCCTTCGGTGTGCTCAATGCTCGCCGCCAGCCGCCGCGCTCAGGGTTCGTCAAGGTGCCGCTGGACCTGCGCGACGCCAACGGCCTGGCCGCGCTGGCGATGATCTGCACGGTGGTCCCCGGCACGGTCTGGTCGGAACTGGCGCTGGACCGCAGCATCCTGCTGCTGCACGTCTTCGACCTGGATGACGAAACGCTGTTCATCCAGCACTTCAAGGCGACCTACGAGCGCCCCCTGATGGAGATCTTCGAATGAGCAGCCTGCTGTCCAACGCGATCCTGCTGAGCCTGTTCCTGTTTTGCGTGGCGATGATCCTGACCCTGATCCGCCTGTTCAAGGGCCCGTCGGCCCAGGACCGGGTCCTGGCCCTGGATTACCTGTACATCGTGGCGATGCTGATGATGCTGACGCTGGGCATTCGCTATGCCAGTGACACTTACTTCGAAGCAGCGTTGCTGATCGCGCTGTTCGGTTTCGTCGGCTCGTTTGCCCTGGCTAAGTTCCTCCTGCGCGGCGAGGTGATCGAATGAGTGCGCCCTTGTCCCTGTGGGTGGAAATCCCCGTGGCCATCCTGCTGGTGCTCGGCAGTCTGTTTGCCCTCATTGGCGCCACTGGTCTGTTGCGAATGAAGGATTACTTCCAGCGCATGCACCCACCGGCCCTGGCCTCGACCCTGGGAGCATGGTGCGTGGCCCTGGCCTCGATCATCTTCTTTTCGGCGCTCAAGTCCGGGCCGGTTTTGCATGCGTGGCTGATACCGATACTGCTGGCGATCACTGTGCCGGTGACCACCTTGCTGTTGGCCCGGGCGGCGTTGTTTCGTAAACGCATGGCGGGGGATGATGTGCCGGCGGAGGTTTCTAGTCGGCGTACGGAGAGTGGGGGGTGATTGAAAGATCGCAGTCTGCGTTGATGGAGTACATTCCATTCCTGCGGTAACGGC
>NZ_APIO01000154.1:0-1840 GCF_000408945.1 Pseudomonas sp. G5(2012) | reverse complement strand
ATCGGCATAGGGGACGGCCTTCACAGGCCGTTCCCCTGCCACACCACCCGGCATGCGGGTCCGCACCGGGCGGTTCGAGAGATTGAGGTTATGAGAGACGCACTAATCCCAGCCTGTCGAACCACGCAATATTAAGCACGCGATTCAGATCAAGACGACTGTTACGCCACCAGCGGCAGGTATTTCCCGCCACCTTCTGTGCCACCTGGATGTTTGCACCAAGTGCTCGTAGCTCACGATACGTCGTCGTTCCACGCCCCCATTGTTTAAGCTGGATAGCTCGCAATCGGTGTCGCATCCATTCGTCCAACTCACGCCAGACGGCTGGGGTTTGCGACAAACCGAAGTAAGCCTTCCAGCCCAAAATGTAAGGTCGCAGCTCATCAGCAATCTGCTGCAAGCTACGGCCACACGAGCGTCGGGTGTACCAGCGTATTCGCTGCTTGAACTGCTTCTGCGCTTTATAGGATGCAGCACGCTTGACTTCGCCGCGGGCTGACCACAGCTCATAGCCCAAGAACTTGCGACCAAACGCACTCGCCACTGCACTCTTGCTCGCGTTGACACTCAAGTGCAGCTTGTCATACAGACGCTTCAGCAGAGCCATTACCCGCTCCCCCGCCTTATGACTGCGAACATACACATTCGCATCGTCGGCATAACGCACGAAGCAATGACCTCGACGCTCAAGCTCCCGATCCACTTCGTCCAGCAGCACATTCGCCAGCAACGGCGACAGCGGGCCGCCTTGCGGCGCCCCGCAGCGGCTTTTCTCGACCACGCCATTGATCAGCGTTCCTGCATCCAGATACGCACGAATCAGCCGGATAACCGCCCGATCCGTGATCCGTTTGCGTAAGCGCCCCATCAAAATGTCGTGATCGACCCGGTCGAAGAACTTTTCCAGGTCAACATCCACCACCACTTTGCGTCCCGAGGACACCTGGCGCTGGGCCGCCAAAACGGCGTCCTGCGCACTGCGCCCCGGGCGAAAACCGTAGCTGTGTTCACTGAAAGTCGGATCGAGTAGTGGTTGCAAGACTTGCAGCAACGCCTGTTGGATCAGGCGGTCGGTGACCGTGGGAATGCCCAACTCGCGCTGACCGCCGTCGGGCTTGGGAATGACCACTCGGCGTACCGGACTGGGCCGGTAGACACCAGACATAAGCTGCTCACGAATCACGACCCATTGGGTCAGCAGATGCTCGGCCGTCTGATCTATGTTCAGACCGTCGACTCCCGCTGCACCTTTGTTGGCCTTGACCCGCTTCCACGCCTGCTTCAGGTTTTCTCTCGCAAAGGCCCGCTCCAGCAGCCCTTGCCCTGCGTTATAGGGTTCATCTTGCGGGCGATTGACCTCGTCGCTGATGGGATATCTCACGGTTTCACCGCTCGTTATCTCCGTCCGCCCCGCGTTTGGCAGGCATCTGACTTCCGGTCTTTCGCATCAACATGGCCTATGACGCTTTCTCTCGTTCGGCCCTTCGTCAAAAAAAAAGACTACTACGGCCTCTGCTGACTTCTCGCTCCGGCTGGCGCCGTCGCCCTTTCAGGCACAAGGCGAGATCTCCCCAGGTAAGAACGCAATCCTTCACCACACAACCGCCGGATTTACACAGCCTGATCCTTGACCACAAAAGCTTCGCGGTTTTGTGCCCGCTCGCCCTGATCGGCTTTGCCTTTTATCCGGTTCTTGTACATCGGCTCATGGCTTCGATTCACGCTTCCTCCCCACACTCGGTCGCCCTCATGCAGTTGCGCTTCACTTCGTTCGCTGTGGTCAGCTTACGGCGGGACTTTCACCCACAAGATTGCGCCCATGCTGGGCGCACACAAAAAA
>NZ_APIO01000153.1:0-7803 GCF_000408945.1 Pseudomonas sp. G5(2012) | reverse complement strand
CCGCAGGAATGGATATGTACACCGTAAAAATAGATTCGCCTATAAGGCCGCCTTCGCCGGCAAGCCGGGCTCCTACAGGGTTTATGCGGTACATGCGATGTTGAAGGTTCGCTCCCGAACCCGCCACCTGGCAGTACACGGGTGCCCCGCGCTCATTTCACCGCTACAATGCGCGCCTCGACCGTGACAGCCTGACTAAAAAATATATGTCCCTGCCCAAACATCACCTGGAATTGCTCAGCCCCGCCCGTGACGTGGCCATCGCCCGTGAGGCGATCCTGCATGGCGCCGATGCCGTTTACCTCGGTGGCCCGAGTTTCGGCGCGCGCCACAACGCCTGCAACGAGGTGAGCGATATCGCCGCGCTGGTGGAGTTCGCCCATCGCTACCACGCCCGGGTGTTCACCACGATCAATACGATCCTGCACGACAACGAGCTGGAGCCGGCCCGCCAGTTGATCCATCAACTGTACGACGCCGGTGTCGACGCGCTGATCGTCCAGGACCTGGGTGTGATGGAGCTGGACATCCCGCCGATCGAGCTGCACGCCAGCACCCAGACCGATATCCGTACCCTGGAGCGGGCGAAGTTCCTCGACCAGGCCGGCTTTTCGCAACTGGTACTGGCCCGCGAGCTGAACCTGCAAGAGATCCGCGCCATTGCCGATGAAACAGAGGCGGCGATCGAGTTCTTTATCCACGGTGCGTTGTGCGTGGCGTTTTCCGGCCAGTGCAATATTTCCCACGCGCAGACCGGCCGCAGCGCCAACCGCGGTGACTGCTCCCAGGCCTGCCGCCTGCCGTACACCCTCAAGGACGAGAAGGGCGGGGTGATCGCCTACGAGAAACACCTGCTGTCCATGAAGGACAACAACCAGAGCGCCAACATTCGTGCACTGGTGGAAGCTGGCGTGCGCTCGTTCAAGATCGAAGGGCGTTACAAGGACATGGGCTACGTGAAGAACATCACCGCCTACTACCGCCAGCGCCTGGACGCCGTGCTCGAAGACCGTCCGGACCTGGCCCGCGCGTCCAGCGGCCGCACCGCGCATTTCTTCCTGCCCGATCCGGACAAGACCTTCCACCGAGGCAGTACCGACTACTTCGTCAGCGAACGCAAGATCGACATCGGCGCCTTCGACTCGCCGACCTTCACCGGCCTGCCCGTGGGCGTGGTGGAAAAAGTCGGCAAGCGCGATCTGCTGGTGGTCACCCACGAGCCGCTGTCCAACGGTGACGGCCTCAACGTACTGGTCAAGCGTGAAGTGGTGGGTTGGCGGACCAACATCGCAGAAGCTAAAGGCGAGTTCGAAGAAGACGGCGAGAAGCGCTATCGCTACCGCGTCGAGCCCAACGAGATGCCCAAGGGCTTGCACCAGTTGCGCCCGAATCACCCGCTGAGTCGCAACCTGGATCACAACTGGGCCCAAGCGCTGCAAAAAACCTCGGCCGAGCGCCGGATCGGTCTGTCCTGGGTCGCCCGCTTGCGCGAGGAGCGCCTGGAACTGACCGCCACCAGCGAAGAGGGCGTCAGCGCCAGCGTTGCCCTGGACGGTCCATTCGGTGTGGCCAACAAGCCGCAGCAGGCCCTTGAGCAACTGCATGACCTGCTGGGGCAATTGGGCACCACCGAATACCACGCCACCGACATCAAGCTGGATGCACCGCAGGCGTACTTCATTCCCAACTCGCAGCTCAAGGCCTTGCGTCGCGAAGTGATCGAGGTGTTGACCGCTGCACGCATCCAGGCCCATCCACGGGGTGGCCGCAAGGCCGAGACCAGCCCGCCGCCGGTGTATCCGGAGTCGCACCTGTCGTTCCTGGCCAACGTCTACAACCAGAAGGCCCGCGACTTCTATCACCGTCACGGGGTCAAGCTGATCGATGCGGCCTACGAGGCCCATGAAGAAACCGGCGAAGTCCCGGTGATGATCACCAAGCACTGCCTGCGGTTCTCCTTCAACCTGTGCCCCAAGCAGGCCAAGGGCGTGACGGGCGTGCGCACCAAGGTCGCCCCGATGCAGTTGATCCACGGCGACGAAGTGCTGACGTTGAAATTCGACTGCAAGCCGTGCGAGATGCACGTGATCGGCAAGATGAAGGGGCATATCCTCGATCTGCCGCAACCGGGCAGTGTGCAGCAGGTCGTCGGGCACATCAGCCCCGAAGACCTGCTCAAGACCATCCATCGCGCACCCCACTGAGTGACCGTCGAGCGCGCAGTCAAGGCTGCGCGCTCGTCAACTCACCCTATGGGGCTGCTCACCTCAAGTCGAAGCGGTCCAGGTTCATCACCTTGGTCCAGGCCGCCACAAAGTCCTTCACGAACTTTTCCTCGCCGTTGCTGGCATAGAACTCCGACAGCGCGCGCAATTGCGAGTTGGAGCCGAAGACCAGGTCGACTCGCGTCCCCGTCCACTTTTTCTGGCCGGTCTTGCGATCGCTTGCTTCAAACTCTTCCTGGGCGTCCGACACCGGTTTCCACTCCACGCCCATGTCCAGCAGGTTGGTGAAGAAATCGGTGGTCAGTGCCTCGGGCCGAGTGGTGAAGACGCCGTGGGAAGTCTGCCCGACGTTGGTGTTGAGCACGCGCATGCCGCCAATCAACACGGTCATTTCCGGCGCTGTGAGGGTCAGCAACTGTGCCTTGTCGATCAACAGCGACTCTGCCGATACGCGGTATCGCCCCTTGAGGTAATTGCGGAAGCCATCGGCAATCGGTTCGAGAAAACCGAAGGATTCGACATCGGTCTGCTCCTGGGAAGCGTCTGTGCGCCCCGGCGAGAAAGGCACCGTGATCGTGTGTCCGGCATTTTTAGCAGCCTGTTCAACGCCTGCACAACCGGCGAGCACGATCAGGTCGGCCAGGGAGATCTTCTTGCCACCGGCGTTGAATTCCTGCTGGATACTCTCCAGTTTTGAAAGTATCCCCGCCAGTTGCTCGGGCTGGTTGGCCTGCCAGAACTTTTGTGGAGCCAGGCGCAAGCGCCCGCCATTGGCACCGCCGCGCTTGTCCGAACCGCGGAAGCTGGACGCCGCGGCCCAGGCCGTCGAGACCAGTTGCGAGACCGACAGACCCGAGGCCAGCAGTTCGCTTTTCAGGGCCGCGACGTCGCTGTCGTTTACCAACGGATGATCGACTGCAGGTATCGGGTCCTGCCACAGCAGTTCTTCATTGGGCATTTCCGGGCCAAGGTAGCGCGAGAGCGGGCCCATGTCGCGGTGCAGCAGCTTGTACCAGGCACGGGCGAACGCGTCGGCCAGTTGATCGGGGTTCTGCAGAAAGCGCCGTGCAATCGGCTCATAGATCGGGTCGAAGCGCAGCGCCAGGTCCGTGGTCAGCATGGTCGGGTTGCGACGCTTGGTTGGATCGTGCGCGTCAGGAATGATCCCGGCGCCAGCACCGTTCTTCGGCGTCCACTGATGGGCGCCTGCCGGGCTCTTGGTCAGTTCCCATTCGAAACCGAATACGTTCTCCAGGAAGTTGTTGCTCCATTTCGTCGGCGTGGTGGTCCAGGTCACTTCCAGGCCACTGGTGATGGTGTCGGGGCCTTTGCCGGTGCCAAAGCTGTTCTTCCAGCCCAGCCCTTGCATTTCGAGGCCAGCGGCTTCGGGTTCGGCACCGACATTGTCGGCAGGGCCAGCGCCGTGGGTCTTGCCGAATGCGTGACCGCCGGCAATCAGCGCCACGGTTTCCTCGTCATTCATGGCCATGCGGCCGAACGTCTCGCGGATATCCTTGCCGGCGGCTACCGGGTCCGGGTTGCCTTCCGGACCTTCCGGGTTGACATAGATCAGGCCCATTTGCACGGCCGCCAGCGGGTTCTCCAGATTGCGTCCTTGCTCGGTACGGCTCTCCTCATTTTCCCCGGGCTCAGCGACAAGTGGGCCTTCGCCGGGCTCCTGCATGGCTTTTTGCGCCTTGTCGTAGCGTACGTCGCCACCCAGCCATTTGTTTTCCGAGCCCCAGTAGACATCCTCGTCCGGTTCCCAGACGTCAGGCCGGCCACCGGAAAAGCCGAAGGTCTTGAAGCCCATGGTTTCGAGCGCGACGTTACCGGTCAGGACGATCAGGTCGGCCCAGGAAATGTTGTTGCCGTACTTTTGCTTGATCGGCCACAGCAGGCGGCGGGCCTTGTCCAGGCTGACGTTGTCGGGCCAACTGTTGAGCGGCGCAAAGCGTTGCTGGCCAGAGCCGGCGCCGCCTCGGCCATCGCCTGTACGGTAGGTGCCCGCGGCGTGCCAGGACATGCGCACGAACAGCGGTCCGTAATGTCCGAAGTCCGCAGGCCACCAGTCTTGAGAGTCAGTCATCAACGCGGTCAGGTCACGCTTGAGCGCGGCAAAATCCAGGGCCTTGAACGCCTCGGCGTAGTTGAAGCCCTCGTCCGCGGGGGAGGACAGGGACGAGTGCTGGTGCAGGATCTTCAGATTCAGCTGGTTCGGCCACCAATCGCGGTTCGTGGTGCCACCACCAGCGGCATGATTGAACGGGCATTTCGTTTCAGTTCCCATCTGTGAGCTACCTTTGGTCGTGTTCATTCAGCCATCGTTCCGTTTCGGGCACGATGGCGGTGAGTGAAATCAATGACTCAGGCTGTTGGCCCAGCAAGTCGATCAACTGATCATCGTGGCCAAATGGGCATCTCCGGCACTGGCAAGCGAATTGCCAACGGGAAGACCCACGGTATGCCTAGTCGGTTTCTGACTCCCGCTTTATCTTCTTATCAGGTCTCGACCGGCCAGACGGCACCGGCGTTAGATAAGGCTAGACCGCCCTTGGGCAGACGGCTAATAGCTGGAGTATTTGTAGCCGATAGGCGGAATCTTTCAAGGCGTCTTCGATGGCTGTCGGGCACCGCTCAGTTCCTTCCCACAAGGCAGCTGAAAGGGGGCGGGCAAGGGCGACGTCGGCTTGATAGCTATTTGCCACATCAGCCGACCACTGGCATGGCGAACAGCACCATCCTGTGCCTTACTCGGGAATCGGTCCGGGGAGGGCAGTGGATGCGACATAGAGGCGCACAATTCTGGCTTTGGCTCAATAAACGCCTGCCCGTCAAAAGCTACGAAGACGTACTGTGCGACGGCAGGCAGATCGAGGTCCAGGCGCGCATTACCCCGCAGGGCACGACCCAGGTATTCATCGGGATCTACGCCGCCAATGGTTCTTCGATTTGCGAAGAATTTCATGACCGCAGCCTGCGCGAGCCGTTTGCGCTGGCGCTGCAGTGGGGTGGTCAGCGGGCCAGGACGATTCTCCTGGAGACCCAGCCGTTCATCGCGCCCCATCGAGCCCAATTGACCTTGAGCACGGTCATCACTGACGAAACGGTATTGGCCTTGCGCCGCTTGGAAATGAGCAAGTACGAGCGCTTGAAAATCATGGCCGACGATGCCCAGGCCGAATACACGGCGGCACAGTCGGCCATGCTGGAGCTGATGCGTTCACCCAAAGTCGATCCCCAAGTGTGGGATGAACACAGTGAACGGTTGCGCCAGGCCATTGATCGACGGGTCTGCGTACAACGCAGTTATCTGTCTTGATTCATTATTTACGTCTGGGCAGTGTCCAGTTCGGTCGTATGAAGTGGCAGGTGTAACCGTTGGGGTAATGCTCGAGGTAATCCTGATGCTCGGGCTCCGCTTCCCAGAACGGCCCGGCGGGGGCTATTTCCGTGACCACCTTGCCGGGCCAGAGGCCGGAGGCGTCAACGTCGGCCACGGTGTCTTCGGCGATGCGTTTCTGCTCGTCATCCAGGTAAAAGAGTGCCGAACGATAGCTCGTCCCCAGGTCATTGCCCTGGCGGTTTCTGGTGCTTGGGTCATGGATCTGGAAGAAAAACTCGAGGATCTGGCGATAGCTGATCTGCTCCGGGTCGAAGACGATTTCGATCGCTTCGGCGTGGGTGCCATGGTTGCGATAGGTGGCATTGGGTACATCGCCCTCCGAGTAACCGACACGCGTGGAAATCACCCCCGGGTAGCGTCGAAACAAATCCTGCATGCCCCAGAAGCAGCCGCCAGCGAGGATGGCGGTTTCGGTGTTCGTCGTCATCAGTACGCACCTCCCATCAAAGAGCGGCCTCCATGGCGGAGGCCGTCAGACCCTCAATGCATCTTGCTGTGATCCATATTGCCATGATCCATCGTATTCAGTGCCTTAGCCGGCGCGTTCACCTGGATCGTTTCTTTCTCGCCCTTGGCGTTTTCCACGGTCAGGGTCAGTGGCACGCTATCGCCTTCGTTGATCTGGCCCGTCAGGTCCATGAGCATGACGTGGTAGCCATGGGGATCGAAGCTCACCGGCTTGCCGGCCGGCAATGCCACGGACTCGACCTGCTGCATGCTCATCACATCGTCCTTCATGCTCGACTGGTGAACCTGCACCGTCTTCGCCACGGGCGATTGCACGCTGAGCAGCTTGCTGTCGCTGTCGGCCTGCAAGGTCATGAAGGCGCCGCTCGAAGGCTGACCGGCCACCGTCGCCCTGACCCAGGCATCGCTGACCCGGGTTTGCGCGGACACCTGCCACGCCATGCCGATCAGGGCCATTCCCAGTACAAGCTGCTTGATACGTGGTGCGCAAAACGAAGTCATCAGCAAACCTCCATGACGGTGAGCAGGTCTTCTGCGCACTCTTGAGCGGTAAGGGACGCGGACAGGCCGAGGCGCAAATTGCCACGGGAGTCGAACACGAAGCTGGTCGCGGTATGGGACAGGGTGTAGGTATCGCCGCTTGGGACTTTCTCGAAGAATACGCCGAACTCCTTGGCGGTGGCGGCGGTTTCTTCCAGGGTGCCGTACAGCGCCTCGAAACTCGGGTCGAAGGCCTTTACGTATTTGTCGAGCAACTCGGGTGTATCGCGCTCAGGGTCCAGGGTGATGAAGATCACTTGCAGGCGCTCGCCATCGCGGCCCATCAGTTTTTTCGCCTGGGCGGCGCGGGCCAGCGTGGTCGGGCAGACCGCCGGGCATTGGGTGAAGCCGAAGAAGATCATCGGCATCATGCCCTGGTAGCTGCCGAGCATCCGGGTTTCGCCCTCGGTGTCCTTGAGCTTGAAGGAGCGGCCCATGATCTTGTCGCTCAGGTCCTTGCCGTATTTGAACGACAGCTTGCTGCTGTCATCGCAGCCGGCGAGCAGGCCGAGGCTCAACAGGCTCATGCCTTGCAGGACTGTGCGGCGGGAATACAACGTACTCATGGAAAAAAGCTTCCTGTGTGCAACAGAGAAAACACAGTGCCTGACGGATCAGGCGAAAAAAAGCGCAGGGATGTTAACAAACTGTTGCCCGTTGGCGGTCAATCGATGGCCAGCCGGTCATGCGCCAAAAGGTCGCGGGGGCTTGAATACATGAAAATACAATTGGCCGGGAAGCGGACACATTGCAGATACATCAGTGGGGTTATATCGGGCTGTCCAAATCTCATCGAGAGCACTGCCATGATCCGCAAATTGCAGCAAGCCGCCAGTTTCCTTAGCCAGAGCGCGCGTTTGATGGTGGGCGTTCCTGATTACGACAACTATGTCGCACAGAGGGCGATCAGCCATCCGGGCGAGCCGGTGATGACCTACGAGGCGTTTTTCCGTGAGCGTCAGGACGCCCGTTTTGGGCGCGGGAAATGTAATACGCGGTGTTGCTGACGCTGCAAATTCCCCCGCGCCCCGAGGATGTACTCGATCTACTGTGGGAGCGGGCTTGCTCGCGAAGGCAGCCTGACAGCCGACCAATCTCTCGCGGCTGTACGCGATCCACTGTAGGAGCGAGCCTGCTCGCGATGGCGGCCTGACAGCGTACATA
>NZ_APIO01000152.1:0-12346 GCF_000408945.1 Pseudomonas sp. G5(2012) | reverse complement strand
ACCCGTTGCTGCTGGCCGCCGGAGAGTTGCGAAGGGCGGCGATGGGCGAATTGTTCAAGCTGCACCAGCTTGAGCATCGCATCGACCCGGCGATCACGCTCGGCCGGGGCCAGTTTGCGGATGGCCAGCGGGAAGGCAATGTTGTCGCGCACCGACAGGTGCGGGAACAGCGAGTAGCGCTGGAACACCATACCGATGTCACGCTTGTGCGGCGGCACATTGACCAGTGACTGGCCGTTGACCAGGATCTCGCCGCTGCTCGGGGTTTCGAAACCGGCGAGCATCGACAGCGTCGTACTTTTACCCGAGCCGCTGGAGCCGAGGAAGGTCAGGAATTCACCGTCCTTGATGTCCAGCGAGATGTCGTCCACGGCAGCAAAGTCGCCGTAGTATTTATTCAAGTTGCGCAAGCTCACCAGGGGCTTGTCATTTTGCTGCGCGGTATCTTTGATCACTGCACTCATGTCGTACTCCTGCGCGCTCAGGCGCTGATTTCATTGCGCCGGCGCAGTGCGGCGGCGATCACCATGACCAATACCGAGAGGCCGATCAGCAGCGTCGAGGCGACGGCGATCACGGGCGTCAGGTCCTGGCGCAGGGTGGTCCACATTTTCACGGGGAGGGTTTGCAGGGTCGGGCTTGCCATCATCACGCTCAGCACCACTTCATCCCACGAGACAAGGAAGGCGAAGAGGGCGCCGGCCACCATGCCCGGGCGAATCGCCGGGAAGGTCACCTTGAATACCGCTTGCAGGCGCGAGGCGCCGCAAATCACTGCGGCATCCTCGATCGACTGGTCGAACAGCTTCAGCGAGTTGATGATCGAGATGATGGTGAACGGCAACGCGACGATGACGTGGCTGACCACGAACGCGAACATGGTTCCGGTGTAGCCCAGTTTCAGGAACAACGCGTACACCGCGACCGCAATGATCACCAGCGGCACGATCATCGGCAGGGTAAACAGGCCGTAGAGCATTTCCCGGCCCGGAAAGCGCCCGCGTACCAGGGCGAAAGCGGTCGGCAGGCCCAGGGCCACGGCAAAGAACGTGGTCAGTACCGCGACCTTGAGGCTGGCCATGGCCGCGTTCATCCAGTCGGCATTGGAGAAGAACTGGCCGTACCATTTGAGCGTCCAGCCCGGTGGTGGGAACACCAGCCACTGGGATGAGCCGAATGACAGCAGGACGATGAACACGATCGGTAGCAACAGGAACAGCCCGATCAGCCCGGTGGTGGCGTACAGGCCAAGGCGCATCCGGCGGCTCATGGCATTGGGGGTCAGGAGCATGACGGCTTACCTCGCGTTGCTGGCGCCAACCGGGGATTCCGGCTGAAGCTTCAGGTAGAAGTAGAACAGCACCAGCGTGATGACGATCAGCAACGCGGCACCGGCGCTGGCCAGGCCCCAGTTGAGGAACGACTGCACCTGCTGGATGATGAACTCGGGCAGCATCATGTTCTGCGCACCGCCCAGCAGGGCCGGGGTGACGTAGTAACCGAGCGACATCACGAACACCATCAAGCCACCGGAGAACAGCCCCGGCCGGCACAGCGGCAGGAATACCCGGAAGAAGTTGGTCCACGGACTGGCCCCGCAGATCGAACCGGCCTGCAGGATCATCGGGTCGATGGCCTGCATGGTTGCCTGCAATGGCAACACGATGAACGGGATCATGATGTAGCTCATGCCGATCACCACGCCGGTGAGGTTATGCACCATCTCCAGCGGCTGATCGATGATGCCCATGGCCATCAACGCCTTGTTGATCACCCCGGAGGCTTGCAGCAACACCAGCCAGGAATAGGTGCGGGCGAGCAGGCTGGTCCACATCGACAACAGCACGATGTTCAGGATCCAGCGACCCCAGCCACGGGGCACCAACGTGATCGCCCAGGCCAGCGGGAAACCCAATAGCAGGCTGAACAGCGTCACCAGTCCGGCCACCGAGAAGGTGTTGAGCAAGACCCGGGCATACGCCGAGTTGGCGAAAAGTTGCTCGTAGTTGCCCAGCCCCGGAGTCGGTTCCAGCACGCCGCGTAGCAGCAAGCCGATCAGTGGTGCGAGGAAGAACAGGCCGAGGAACAGCAGGGCGGGGATCAGGTTGCTCGATCCGCGCCAGCGTTGCGCCAGGGTCGGGGTTTGCGTCATCGCAGCCGCCTTGCCGGCAGCGCCGGAGGCGCTCCCGACCGGCGTGGATGGACGGGACGCGGTTACCGTCATTTTCATTTGACCAGCCATTCGTTCCACCGTGTCGCGATAGCAGGACCGTTCTTGGCCCAGTACGCGAAATCAAGAGTGATTTGATCCTTGGCGTAGGCAGTCGGCAGGTTGGGCGCCAGGGTCGAGTCCAGGCGCGCCACGCTGTCGACGTTGACCGGGGCGTAGGCGGTCAGGTTGGAGAAGTCGGCCTGGCCTTTGGCACTGCTGGCATTGGCCAGGAACTTCATCGCCGCGTCCTTGTTCTTCGAACCCTTTGGAATGACCAGGATGTCGGCCATGACCAGGTTCTGTTTCCAGCTCACGCCAACCGGCGCACCGTCTTCTTGGAGGGCATGAATGCGGCCGTTCCAGAACTGGCCCATGCTCGCTTCACCGGAGGCCAGCAGCTGTTGCGACTGAGCGCCGCCGCCCCACCAGACGATGTCTTTCTTGATGGTGTCGAGCTTCTTGAAGGCGCGGTCCAGGTCCAGCGGATAGAGCTTGTCGGCGGCGACGCCATCGGCCAGCAGCGCCAGTTCCAGCACGCCAGGACTTGGCCATTTATACAGGGCGCGTTTGCCGGGGTAGGTCTTGGTGTCGAACAGCGCGGACCAGTCCTGGGGTTTGTTGGCACCCAACTTGCCTTCGTTGTAGCCGAGGACGAAGGAGAAGAAGAACGAGCCGACGCCGTGATCGGAGACGAATCGCGGGTCGATCTTGTCGCGATCGATGACTTTGAAATCGAGGGGTTCGAGCAGGCCTTCGGAGGCCGCGCGCAAGGCGAAGTCAGCTTCGACGTCGACCACGTCCCACTGCACGTTGCCGCTTTCGACCATGGCCTTGAGCTTGCCGTAGTCGGTGGGGCCATCCTGGACCACGGTGATGCCGCTGGCCTTGCTGAACGGATCGGCCCAAGCCTGCTTCTGTGCATCCTGGGTGCTACCGCCCCAGCTGACGAAGTTGACGCTTTCAGCAGCCGTTGCCATATGACTGACCGTGGCCAACAAGCCTGCGAACAGTACTGCGGATGCACGTTTGTTCAACACCATTTTCACGCCCTCATTTGTTGTGTTTTTGAGCGGGCTTGGTAATGCCCGCCTATCGGGAGCAGTAGGTCCATCTGGCCTTGAAAGGCGACCGTGCCAAGGGCTGTTGTGAGTGCTTTCCCTCGCGGGTGCGCTTGGCTAAATCGTCCGGTCTATGGAATATCATATTATGGTATTCCAAACTTTGTGCAAGCACTTTGCCTTACCGGCTATCCGCCAAAAATGCTTTTTTCGAGCTGCGGGGCGTACCCGGTACCGCGCAAACATCGCAATCCTTGTGGGAGCGAGCCCGCTCGCGAAGAGGGCGTGTCAGTTGACACACATGTTGCCGGGTACATCGCCTTCGCGAGCAGGCTCGCTCCCACAGGGGACTACACATATCCGAGGATCACTGGGTGAACGGGATGCTTTCCACCACTTCCAGGTCATACCCGGTCAAACCTGCATATTTCAGCGGCGGCCCCAGATGCCTCAGCTTGCCCACGCCGAGGTTCTGCAGGATCTGCGCACCGGTGCCGACTTCCGAATAGATCCGCGACTGCGAACGGCTGAACTGCCGCGGCGCCTGGGTCAATTGCGGCACCCGCTCCAGCAACGCTTGCGACGATTCGTGGTTGGCCAGGACCACAACGACGCCGCGACCTTCCTCAGCCACTCGCTGCAAAGCCGCCCACAACGTCCAGTTCGAAGGGCCGCTGTATTCGGCGCCGACCAGGTCGCGCAACGGGTCGATGACGTGCACGCGCACCAGCGTCGCTTCCTCGCGGCGCAGATCACCCATGACCATTGCCATGTGGACACCGCCTTCGATGCGATCCTCAAAGGTGATCAGACGAAAGGTGCCATGCACCGTCGGCAGCTCGCGCTCGCCAATGCGCACCACCGTGTGCTCGGTACTTAAACGATAGTGGATCAGGTCGGCGATGGTGCCGATCTTGATTCCGTGTTTTCGCGCGAACACTTCCAGGTCCGGGCGGCGGGCCATGGTGCCGTCATCGTTCATCACTTCGACGATCACCGAGGCGGGGGTAAAACCGGCCAGGCGCGCCAGGTCGCAACCGGCTTCGGTATGGCCGGCGCGGGTCAATACGCCACCCTCCCGGGCACGCAGGGGGAAGATGTGGCCGGGCTGCACGATATCGGCGGCACTCGCGCCATGGGCAACGGCAGCGGCCACGGTACGCGCCCGGTCGGCGGCGGAGATGCCGGTGGTCACGCCAACAGCCGCTTCGATCGATACGGTGAATGCGGTACTGAACACGCTGCCATTGCTTGGCACCATCTGCTCGAGGCCCAAGCGCTGGCAATGCTCGTCGGTCAAGGTCAGGCAGATCAGGCCGCGCGCTTCACGGGCCATGAAGCTGATGGCTTCGGCGCTGCAGCGGTCGGCGGCCAGCAGCAGGTCGCCTTCATTTTCCCGGTCCTCGTCGTCCACCAGGAGCACCATCTTGCCTTGGCGGTAGTCTTCGATGATTTCTTCGATGCTGTTGAAGGCCATTTGGGGATTCTCGATGTTTGATGGAGATATACTGTGGTATACCATAATACAAAACAGGCAGAGAGGTCACTATGAAGGCGTACTGGATTGCTCACGTGGATATCACCGCCCCCGATCAATACAGCCAATACACCCAGCGGGCACCCCAGGCGTTTGCCCAATACGGTGGTCGGATATTGGCGCGTGGCGGGCGCAGCGAAGCGATGGAAGGTCGGTCGACGCCGCAACGCAGCGTGGTGATCGAATTTGATTCCTACGAACAGGCGCTGGCCTGCTATCGATCCGATCTGTATCAGGAGGCGAAAGGGCACCGCGAAGGCGTGGCGAAGGCAGAGGTGATCATTGTCGAAGGAATCGCCCCGGCATAACCCTGTAGGAGCTGCCGCAGGCTGCGAT
The DNA here is from genome assembly GCF_000408945.1 of Pseudomonas sp. G5(2012). Taxonomy (NCBI): domain Bacteria; kingdom Pseudomonadati; phylum Pseudomonadota; class Gammaproteobacteria; order Pseudomonadales; family Pseudomonadaceae; genus Pseudomonas; species Pseudomonas sp. G5(2012). Next base: position 7,203 of record NZ_APIO01000152.1, on the reverse strand, counting down.
CTTTTGATCTTGATCTTGATCTTCGGGCAGCCTTCAGGGCGCCAAAGATCAAAAGATCGCAGCCTGCGGCAGCTCCTACAGTGATTGTGTCGCGTTCTGTCAGCGAATGAAGTGAATCTTGCCGCTATCGTCGTTGCCGATGTAGATCCCGTAGACCCCGGCCTGCCGCTCCTCGATGTAGCGTTCGAGAATCTGCCGGATTGCCGGGTAGTAGATGCTGTCCCAGGGAATGTCCTCGGGCGCGAAGAATTTGTAGTCGAGGGTTTCCGGTCCGTACTGCCCGGTGATCTCCAGCGCGATGGCGCGGAAGATGATGTACACCTCGCAGATTGTAGGCACGCTGAAGATCGAGTAGGGCGAGAGGATTTCCGCGCGCACGCCGCTCTCTTCCCAGACCTCGCGCAACGCCGCCTGCTCGGTGGTCTCACCACCTTCCATGAAGCCCGCCGGCAAGGTCCAGGTGCCGGGGCGCGGAGGGATTGCGCGTTGGCACAGCAAGTACTTGCCGTCCTGCTCGATGATGCAGCCGGCAATGATTTTCGGATTGACGTAGTGGATGTAGCCGCAGCCGCGGCACATCAGGCGCTCGTGCGTATCGCCCGGTGGCAACTGTGACTTGAGGTCATTGCTGCCGCACCTTGGACAATAGCTCGGGCTGAACATGATCAACGACCTATGCGGGGTTCTTTGAGGGCGATGGGCTGGGTGATCTCGGGGATCGCCCCGGTTTCTTCCTGCTTGCGCTTGAGGTAATCGAGGGCGACAGTGGCGGCGGCCCGAACGTGGTCGACGCAAGCCTGGTGGGCGGCCAGGGGATCGCCGCTCTTGATCGCTTCGACCATGCGTTCCATTTCCTGGTTGCTGGCGCCGCGACGGTTTTCCTGGGACACCGAAGTCGCGCGCAGGTAGCTGATGCGCGCCTGCAGTTGACGCAACTGGGTCGCGGCGACATGGTTGCCAGAGCCTTCGAGCAGGACGTCGTAGAAACCTTGCACGGAGTCGATGACCTGTTGCAGTTCGCCTTCCTTCAAGGCCTGGCGGTTTTCTTCCAGGGCCTTTTCCAGGGCCTTGATGTCCTTGGCCTTGGCACGCAGGGTGAACAGTTGAACGATCAGGCCTTCCAGTACGCAACGCAGCTCATAGATATCGACGGCATCGGCCAGGGTGATGATCGCTACCCGAGGGCCCTTGGCATCGGCGAACTCCACCAGGCCTTCGGATTCAAGGTGACGCAGCGCTTCGCGCACCGAAGTGCGGCTCACGCCCAGGCGATCGCACAGATCGCGTTCGACCAGTCGATCTCCCGGCAGAAGCTGGAAGTTCATGATGGCGCTTCGCAGTTTATCCAGCACGATTTCGCGCAGGGTAACGGGGTTGCGATTGACCTTGAAGCTGTCGTCGAGTGGCAGGCGTTTCATGGGGTCCGCTCTGAATGTGGCTGTCCATGCAAAAAGAGCACTTTGATCGTAATAATCCTAGTGCTCGTTCAGTCAGATAGCCAAGGGTTAACTGGAGGCCTCGGCATCGGCTTCGGCGAACGCTTCACGGGCGAGCCGGAAACTGTCCACGGCCGCGGGGACACCGCAATAAATACCGACCTGAAGCAGAATTTCGCGTATTTGTTCACGACTCAGCCCGTTACGCAAGGCACCACGCACGTGCAGCTTGAGTTCGTGAGGCCGATTGAGGGCCGAAATCATCGCCAAGTTTATCATGCTGCGCTCTTTAAGCGACAAACCCTCACGCCCCCACACGTGGCCCCAGCAGTACTCGGTGACCATTTCCTGCAGGGGGCGGGTGAAGTCATCGGCGTTTTCGATGGAGCGGTTCACATAGGCTTCGCCCAGCACCTGGGTGCGGATCTTCAAGCCTTTTTCGTACTTTTCGTTACTCACTTCAGAGCCCGCCCATTAGTGTGTATTTGAGTTCCAGATAATCCTCGATGCCGTACTTGGAGCCTTCACGACCCAGGCCCGAGGATTTGATCCCGCCAAACGGCGCGACTTCGGTGGAAATCAGTCCTTCGTTGATCCCGACCATGCCGTATTCCAGCGCCTCACTCATGCGCCAGGCGCGGCCCAGGTCGCGGGTGTAGCAGTAGGCAGCGAGGCCGAATTCGGTGTCGTTGGCCATCTGCACGGCCTGCGCCTCGCTGGTGAAACGAAACACCGCGGCGAGAGGGCCGAAGGTCTCATCCCGGGCAACTTTCATCTGCGTGGTGACGCCGGACAATACCGTTGGCTGGAAAAAGCCGTGGCCCAGCGCATGACGTTCGCCACCGCAAACCAACCGGGCACCTTGCGCCAGTGCGTCCAGCACATGGTCTTCAACCTTGGCCACGGCGCGCTCGTTGATCAGCGGACCCTGGGTGACGCCGTCAGTGAAACCACTGCCCACCTTGAGCTGCGACACCCGCTCGGCCAGGCGCGCAACAAAGGCGTCGTGTATGCCGTCCTGCACCAGGAAGCGATTGACGCAGACACAGGTCTGGCCGGCATTGCGAAACTTGGCAATCAGCGCGCCTTCTACCGCACGCTCGAGGTCGGCATCGTCGAAGACAATGAACGGTGCGTTGCCGCCCAGTTCCAGCGACACTTTCTTCAGCGTCGGCGCGCACTGCGCCATCAGCAACTTGCCAATCGCCGTGGAGCCGGTGAACGACAGTTTGCGCACCAACGGGCTTGCCGTCAGCTCAGCGCCGATGGCGATGGCATCGCCGGTGATCACGTTGAAAATACCGGCAGGGATACCGGCCTGTTCGGCCAGCGCCGCCATGGCCAGTGCCGAGAATGGCGTCTCCGGTGCCGGCTTGACGATGCACGGACAACCGGCGGCCAGCGCCGGGCCGGCCTTGCGGGTGATCATCGCTGCGGGGAAGTTCCACGGCGTGATGGCCGCGACGACACCGATCGGTTCCTTGCTGACGACGATGCGCGCATCGCCCTTGTGGCTGGGAATCGTGTCGCCATAGATGCGCTTGGCTTCTTCGGCGAACCACTCGATGAAACTGGCGGCGTAGAGGATTTCACCCTTGGCTTCGGCCAACGGCTTGCCTTGTTCGAGGGTCAGGATTTCGGCAAGGGCATCGGCGTTTTCCAGCATCAGCGCGTGCCAGCGCTTGAGGGTGTTGCTGCGCTCCTTGGCGGTCAGGGCGCGCCAGGCCGGCCAGGCGTTGTTGGCGGCAACGATGGCTTGGCGGGCGTGCTCAGTGCCAAGGTTCGGCACGCTACCGATGAGTTCACCGGTGGCGGGGTTGAAGATGTCCTGTCGCGCCCCATCGGGCGCATCCAGCCACTGGCCATCGATGTAGGCCTGCTGGCGGAACAGTTGCGAGGCTGCTGGGCTCATGCCGGCTCCTGGAGAAACATAAAAGACCTACGCGGGCCCCTGTGGGAGCGGGCTTGCTCGCGAAAGCGGTGGGTCAGTCAATATTGATGTCAACTGACACTCGGCCTTCGCGAGCAAGCCCGCTCCCACAGGGCATTGTGTAGAGCCATCAGGCCAGGGCGGGCAGGGGGCCCAGCTTGCCTTTGTGGTAGATCATCGGCGTCACCGGTTGCTCGGGCAGGATCAGGTTCTTCACCGCGCCGACGATGATGGCGTGGTCGCCGCCATCGTATTCACGCCACAGTTCGCACTCGATGATCGCCGTGGCTTTGCGCAGCAACGGGTTGCCCAGTTCGCTCAAGTGCCATTCGATGCCATTGGCCTTATCCTTGCCCTTGCCGGCGAACGCATAGGCTTCGGCGGTCTGGTCGGCGGACAGCAAATGAATTGCGAATTGCTTGCTGTCGCGCAGGATCGGGTACGTGTCAGAGGCGTAGTTGGGGCAGAACAGCACCAGTGCCGGATCGATCGATAGCGCACTGAAGGCGCTGGCGGTGATGCCGACGATGCCGCCGTCCGGGTCCAGGGTGGTGACCACCGTGACCCCGGAAGGGAACGAGCTCATGACGTCTTTGTAAATGCCGGGTTCGATCATTTCTCAGGACTCCTAGCGCATCACAAACGGATCAGGCATCGGTGCCTGGGAAAGATTGATCCACACCGTTTTCAGCTCGGTGTAGGCCAGCACGGAATCGATGCCGCTTTCGCGTCCATAGCCACTGTTCTTGAAGCCGCCGATCGGCGCCATGGCCGACACGGCGCGGTAGGTATTGACCCAGATGATCCCCGAACGCACGTCCCGGGCCAGGCGATGGGCACGGCCCAGGTCGCGGGTCCAGATGCCGGCGGCGAGGCCGAACTGCGAGTCGTTGGCAATCGCCAGGGCTTCGGCTTCGTCCTTGAAACGGATGACCGAGGCCACCGGACCAAAGACTTCTTCCTGCATGATCTTCATCGAGTTGCGGTCGCATTCGAACAGGGTCGGCTCATAGAACCAGCCTTCGCCCAGGTTCTGCGGACGCTTGCCACCGAGGCGCAAACGCGCACCTTCGGCAATGGCATCCGCCACCAGGCCTTCCACCACGGCCAGTTGCTGGGCAGTGGCCATCGGGCCCATTTCACTGCTGTCTTCCTGCGGGTTGCCGATGCGGATGCGCTGGGCGCGTTCCACCAGGCGAGCGACGAATTCGTCGTAGATTTCGTCCTGCACCAACAGACGCGAACCCGACACACAGCTTTGCCCGGACGCGGCATAGATCCCGGCGATGGCGCCGTTGATCGCGCTGTCGAGGTCGGCGTCGGCGAAAATGATGTTCGGCGATTTGCCGCCCAGTTCCAGGGACAATTTCGCGAAGTTCTCGGCACTGCTGCGCACCACATGCCGGGCCGTGGCCGCGCCGCCGGTGAAGGCGATCTTGCGTACCAGCGGATGGCGGGTCAGGGCGGCGCCGGTGCTCGGGCCGTAACCGGTGACGACATTGACCACTCCCGGTGGAATCCCGGCTTCCAGCGCCAGGCGCGCCAGTTCCAGAATGGTCGCCGAGGCGTGTTCGGACGGCTTGATCACGATGGTATTGCCTGCCGCGAGGGCCGGCGCCAGTTTGATTGCGGTCAGGTACAGCGGACTGTTCCACGGAATGATCGCGGCGACCACGCCCATGGCTTCGTGCACGGTGTAGGCAAACAGGTCCGGCTTGTCGAGGGGCAGGGTGCCGCCTTCGAGTTTGTCGGCCAGGCCTGCGGTGTAGTGGAAGAACTCCGGCAAATAGCCGACCTGGCCGCGGGTCTCGCGGATCAGCTTGCCGTTGTCGCGGCTTTCCAGCTGCGCCAGTTGTTCCTTGTTTTCGGCGATCAGGTCGCCCAGGCGCCGCAGCAACTTGCCGCGTGCCGTGGCGGTCAGACTGCGCCAGGCCGGGCTGTCGAAGGCGCCCTGCGCCGCCTGTACGGCGCGCTCGACGTCGGCTTCGTCGGCATCGGGCAATTCGGCCCAAGGTTCGGCCAGGGCCGGATTGAGGCTTTCAAAAGTCTTGCCGGACAGGGCATCGACCCATTCACCGCCGATGCACATCTGGAAGCGTGAGAGAGTCATGCAACGATCCCCTTAATCTGGTTTGGTCGGGCGTGCGCCGTGTCGAGGAACTCCAGCAACAGCTGGTTGACCAGGCGCGGCGATTCTACGGGCATCATATGCCGCTGCTCGCCGAGTACGGCAACCTTGGCGCCGGGAATGCGCCCGGCCAGTTGCTCGGCCATTTCCGGGGTCGACCCCGGATCGAGTTCGCCGGTAGCGACCAGCGTCGGCACCTGGATGCTGGCCAGGTCATCGGCGCGGTACATGTCCTGGGTGGCGAACAATTCATAGGTAGTCAGGTAGCCCTGCGGATCATTCTGCGCGAGCGTCTGGCGCAAAGCGGCGATCTGCGCCGGATTGGCTGCCTGGTATTCGCGGCTGAACCAGCGCGACAGTGCGGCTTCGGCGTTGGCATCCGGCCCGTGTTCGGCCGCCTGGGCTGTGCGGGCGATGACACCGGCGCGTTGCTCGGCGGTGCGATTGAACACACTGTTGAGCACCACAAGGCTCTGCAGGCGCTGCGGGTAATGCAGGGCAAAAGCCCGCGCCACCAGGCCGCCCATGGAGAAACCGATCACTGCCGCCTTGGGCAATTGCAAATGATCGAGCAGCTCCAGCAACTGGTCGGCGTAACCGAGCAGCGGCGTGCCGCTTTCCGGACGCGGGCTGGCGCCATGACCGAGCATGTCGTAGGCGATCACGCGGTATTGGGTGGCCAGGCCAACGATCTGGCCGCCCCACATTTCTTTGTTCAGGCCCACGCCGTGGATCAAGACCACGGGCTGGCCTTGGCCGGTCGCCAGGTAACTGGTGCCAGCCGGGGTGCGTTCAGCGGTGAGCCGAATCATGGAGCGCTCCTGCATACCTTTTTGTTGTAGTGACCGACCGGCTTACTGGGCTTTTTCGGCGGCCAGTTCTTCCAGGTCGATGTAGCGATTGCCGATGCGTGGGTGCAGGCGGCCGCCATCGGCGCAACCCAGGACCACGACGATTTCGTCGGCACGCGGCGCGTCTTCGATCTGCATTTCCAGGGTGATGTAGTGCGAACGCAGGCCTTCGTCGTCCTTGTGCATCATCGGGATCTGGATCGAGGTGCCCGGGCCGCCGCGCTTGTTGGTGAAGCTCAGGTAGCTCTTGGCTTTCACCGCTTCGCGGTAGTGGTTGCCGAAGCGCAGGGTGTGGATCACCGCGGAGGCGTGTTCGATTTCACCGTCGGCGCCGACCACGGCGGCCTTGCCGTACGCTTCGATTTTCTCGGCACCGCCGATGATGCCCACCAGGCGCTCGACCATCAGCGCGCCGAGGTCGGAGCAGTTGGCGCGGATTTGCGGCTTGAGGTCTTCAACGAAGCCGTTGCCCAACCAAGGGTTCTTCATCACAACGGCCAGCCCGACCATGGTTACGGGCTTGTCGGTGGCCTTGCCGCCTTCAATGAAGGTTTCTTCGACATAGCTGACGATCTTGCGGATTTCGAAACTCATGAGCTGCTCCGTATCAGGGTGAAAAAGCGTTTGTGCGTATGATGGTATACCATAATACCGGATGCGCAATACCCTGAAACGAGTTTCTGGTCGGATGGTGATGAAAACTGTAGGAGCGAGGCTTACCCGCGAAGGCGGCCTGTCAGCCGACCTGCGTTTGGTTGACTGCGGACAGACCAGCAATCCGGTCGGCTGTCAGGGAGTACATATCCATTGCTGCGATAACGGCCTCCTATGGTTTCGCTTTTACAGCGACTCCCTTTT
>NZ_APIO01000151.1:0-26489 GCF_000408945.1 Pseudomonas sp. G5(2012) | reverse complement strand
CGGCAGCTCCTACAGGGTGAATTTTTATTTAGTTCGTTAAAACCGAAGTATAACCGCTAAAAATACGAATTTTCCTGAAGTATTCAATTGCCTAGAATCCCTCGCTATCAACGGGCCATCGTTTCGGCTGCGTTCGTTATATCGAGGAAAAACACCATGAAACTCAAAGCTACGGCCTTCTTGATCACCTCCTTGCTGGTCCTGGCCGGTTGCGACCAGGCAGAAAAAAGCGCCCAGCAGTTGATGGGCAAGGCTGCCGAAAGCGCGAAACAGGCAATCGACGATACCCACAAGGCCGCCGAGCAAGCGCTCAGTGATGCCACCGGTGGGTTGATCAGCAAAAAAGAATCATCGGAAAAAGAGGCGGAAAAATCCGCATCGTCCTCCCAGGAAATCTAAACCGTCTTACAGCGAGTCAGGACTGACCCATGGAATACCTTTTACAGTTAGCCGCCAGCCCCACTGCCTGGGTCGCCCTGGCCACCCTGGTGGTGATGGAAATCGTGCTCGGCATCGATAACCTGATCTTCATTTCGATCCTGACCAACAAACTGCCCGAGCAGCATCGGCAGAAGGCTCGGCGTATCGGTATCGGCATGGCGTTGATCCTGCGACTGGGCTTGCTGAGTACCATTGCATTCATCGTCCAGCTGACCGCGCCGGTCATTGAGATCTTCGGCCACGCATTCTCCTGGAAGGACATGATCCTGATCGCTGGCGGCTTGTTCCTGTTGTGGAAAGCCACCACCGAGATCCACCACAGCATGGACCCGGCGCCGGACGATCCGAAGTCGGCGACCTCGACCGTGACCTTGGGCTTTGCCGCTGCGATCGGTCAGATCCTGATGTTGGACATGGTGTTCTCCATCGACAGCATCATTACCGCTGTCGGCATGACCGAGCATTTGCCGATCATGATCATCGCCGTGGTGGTGTCGGTGCTGGTGATGTTGCTGGCGGCTGATCCGTTGGCCAAGTTCATCAATGACAACCCGACAGTCGTCATGCTGGCGCTGGGCTTCCTGATCATGATCGGCATGACGCTGATCGCCGAAGGCTTCGGCGCCCACGTACCGAAGGGCTACGTTTATGCGGCGATGGCGTTCTCGGCAGCGATCGAGGTGCTGAACATGATGTCCCGCCGGGCTCGGCAGAAGCGGGTTACCGCTGAGGCTTGAACCTCGCTGACATAAAGCGGCCGCCTGGATTCCAGGCGGCCGTTTTTTTTACTGATTTTTTGGGTGAGCAGGGGGCGTTCAGTGGACAGTGGCGTGTGATGCGCTGGCTTTTTCGGTTTTCGCCAGAGGTGCCGGCTCGACAGGATGATGGTGCCGGCGGGTGATGCGCAGAACGCCCCATAACATGGCGGCCGCTACCGCCAACCATCCAGAAATCAACATTACGATCGTCATTGCCAGGCTCATCGAGGCCTCCTCTTCGCCCTGCTGCGGGCGCACACGCCATGCAAGTGACAGTCTAGTCGCTGGCGTGTTTCAGGCTATTGACCAAAGGTCGGCTATCACCAACCAGTTTGCTCTATCGAAGACGATCAACTGCCGATTAAGGCTATACCGCTGCAGTGCGGCGCCCTATGATCGACGGCCAAGCCGGGAATGCGATTGCCTGGCATCTGAATAAGAGAGAGATGATGGTGCGAGTAATTTCTCGAATGCTGTCGGCGGCACTGATCGTGGGGTGTGTTGCCAGTTTGGCGGGGTGCGCCGGGAGCGTTTCGCCGCAGATCAAGCGTCTGCCGGAGCGTGTCGAACTCAGCGGCCGGTTCTACAAGGGTGTGGCCAATCAAAGCGGGCCGCAAGTCTTGGCGAGCATGCTGTCGCAACAGGGCATCGTGATCACCCCTGGCTTACTCGACAAGCCATTGCATCTGCCGGGCGGTGAGGCGCAGTTGCAACAGAACATGCAGAACCTCGCCCGCGAGTACGGGATGGTGGTTTATCCCCTTGACAGCAATCTGCCCGCCTTGCTGACCCAGGTCGCGGCCGGTTACCCGGTGATGGTGCGCTTCACCGAAGGCACGGCGCTCTGGGCCGAACCGCGCTACGCGATTTTGAGTGGATACAACCGTCAGAAGCAGACCGTCTTGCTACGTGCAGGTATGGATCAGCGGCTGATGATGGGGTTTGGTTCGTTCGAATCAGCGTTCAAGGACGCCGGCGGATGGGCCGTGTTGATTCAGAATCCGACCCAGCTGCCCGCTCAGGTCGATCAGCAGCGTTGGCTCAAGGCAGCCAACGATCTTGCCCAAGCGGGCCAGGAACAGGCTGCCGCCAAGGCGAAGAAAGCGCTGGTCGCGCAGTAAGCCCGTTCGTCACTCGCCGGGCACCTGCGGCCGTTGCCAACCTCTTATCTAAAAGGCCCGGATTTTCCCGGGCTATCAGGAGGTGTCATGGCACATTCCAATACCCCCGACGGCCCTCACTCATCCGAGCATTCGTCTGGCGATGAGTTGGGGTTCGATCCCGACTCCCCGGACCTTGCCGATCCGGCGGTCGATCCAATCGGGCCAGCCAAGGCCCCGAGGGATGTGAAGCCGGGTGACAACTCCAAGGCTCCGGCCAAACCCTACGATCCATTGGGTAATCTCAAACCCTAGTTCTTTTGGAGGTGCGTATGTCTACCGATTCGAGCTTCAACGACGAACGTCCGGAAACCGTACCGACTACTCCCGAGAAGGACATGGATCCGGTGATGGACCCGGACAGTCCGCTGCGCGATCCGCTGGCGCGGCCGACGGTGGTGCCGACTGAACATCCGCAGGGCTGGCACGACCCCAGCAAAGGTGATGGTATTCCTGATGATGACCAGATGCCGTTGCCTAACGATTGATGGCGGGGAGGTCGTCCAATTTCGGCGGGGCCCATCGTAGCGAATGATCGTTCCCACGCTCTGCGTGGGAACGATCATATGTGTTCAATCACCCATTGCCTGCTTACTTCGAAGCCTCAACAACACCACTCTGGCGCTGCTTGAGGTTCTTGTCCGATTTGTACTGCAAGGCCGCAGAAGCCACGGCGGCGCTCTTGCCGGTTTCGACCCAATTGCGGATGCGGGCGGCGTCGGCAAAGTGTGTGTACTTGCCATAGGCGTCCAGGAGCACCAGGGCAACCGGACGATTACTCATCCGGGTCACCAGCACCAGGCAATGACCTGCTTCGTTGGTAAAACCGGTCTTGGTCAACTGGATATCCCAGTCTGGCTTGCGAACCAAATGGTCGGTATTGCGAAAACCCAGGCTATAGACGGGTTTACGGAAGGTGACGGTTTTTTCCTTGGTTGTGCTCAGCTCTGTCAGCAGCGGGTATTTGTGCGCGGCGATCAACAGTTTGCTCAGGTCGCGCGCGGTCGAAACGTTACGCGCGGAGAGGCCGGTCGGCTCGACGAAATGTGTATTGGTCATTCCCAGGGCTCGGGCCTTGGCGTTCATAGCGGCAATGAACGCGGCATAGCCGCCTGGATAATGATGGGCCAGGCTCGCGGCGGCTCGGTTTTCGGAAGACATCAAGGCAATCAGCAACATTTCCCGGCGCGGCAGTTCGCTCCGGAGTTTTACCCGGGAGTACACACCCTTCATTTCCGGCGTGTCGCTGATGTTGATGTTGATGTATTCGTCCATGTTCTGCCGGGCTTCAACCACGACCAGGCCAGTCATCAGCTTGCTGACGGAAGCGATAGGGACGACGACGTCCGGATTGCTGGCATAGATGATTTTGTTGGTCTGCATGTCCAGCAACAAGGAGCTGCCGGAAGCGAGTTTGAGTTGCGAGGTGTCTCGAGGCGCCGCGGTGGTGGTGTCGCCCGCGGTGGCGATTGGCGTGATGAAAGTCCCTGTAACTGCAAAAAATAGGCTCAGGATGGAAAGACGGATTTTCACGCTGGCAGACTCAATGATGTGTTGATAAGCCGTTTTGTAACGGGCTATTTCTTAAAAAGCGCGACATTCTGGAGTATGGCTGAATAACTGTCGATGGTTGTTCGAGGACGGGGTGAAAGACCCTGTAAACATGAAAAAAAAGTCACTTTCCGGCGGATGGTCGATCCGGTTTCACGGGCAAAAAAGAACCCCGCCATGGGCGGGGTTCCTTGTGTCGCGGGTGACCGTTGCCTTAAGCCTCAGCTGTGCAGGGTTTCTGCGGCGTACAGCGTGTTTTCCAGAAGGCAGGCGCGAGTCATTGGGCCGACGCCACCTGGCACTGGAGTGATCCACCCGGCGCGGGGCAGGGCGGTTTCATAGATCACGTCACCCACCAGCTTGCCGTCTTCCTGGCGGTTGATGCCGACGTCGATCACGATCGCGCCTTCCTTGATCCACTCACCTTTTACCAGTCCTGGCTTGCCGGCAGCGACCACCACCAGGTCGGCGCGGCCGACATGATCGGCCAGGTCATTGGTGAAGCGGTGGGTCACGGTCACGGTGCAACCGGCCAGTAGCAATTCCATTGCCATCGGGCGTCCGACGATATTGGAAGCGCCGACCACTACCGCGTTCATCCCGTACAGGTTGGCACCGGTGCTTTCCAGCAAGGTCATGATGCCTTTTGGCGTGCATGGGCGCAGCAACGGGATGCGTTGGGCCAGGCGACCGACGTTGTAAGGATGGAAGCCATCGACGTCTTTATCCGGACGAATGCGCTCCAGCAATTTGGAAGCGTCCAGGTGTTCGGGAAGAGGAAGTTGAAGTAGGACGCCATCAATCGCCGGATCGTCATTGAGGCGATCGATCAGGTCGGCCAGCGCTTGCTGAGTGGTGTCGGAAGGCAGGTCATAGGCCTGGGACAGGAAGCCGACCTCTTCACAGTCTTTACGCTTGTGCGAGACATAAACCTGAGAGGCAGGATCGCTGCCGACCAGGATCACCGCGAGGCCGGGCGTGCGCAGGCCTTGCTGGCGACGCTCGTTGACGCGTTGGGCGATCTGCTGGCGCAGGCTGGCGGCGATCGATTTGCCGTCGATAAGTTGTGCAGTCATTGCGCGTGATTAACCATCGAGAGGGGAAAAAAAGAGAGCGTATTCTCGCATGTCATGCGGTGAGGGCAAAGGCGCTTGGTCTGCAAATTCCGCTAACCCCTTTAATTAAATGAATTTTTTTCAAAAAGGATTTGACGACCTGCAGGGGGCTCTATACTATTCGTCGCACTTGTCGGGCACAGCCTAGCACTGGTTGAGAAGGTTGAGCGGGATTGCGGTTCTGCAAAACTGAAAAGCACTTAGTTTGTAGTCCTCCAAGAGTACAGATTAACAAGGCGCCCGTAGCTCAGCTGGATAGAGCATCCGCCTTCTAAGCGGATGGTCGCAGGTTCGAGTCCTGCCGGGTGCGCCATTAGGCAGCTTTGGCACAAGTAACGCGATATGGTGGGCGTAGCTCAGTTGGTAGAGCACGGGATTGTGACTCCCGTTGTCGTGGGTTCGATCCCCATCGTCCACCCCATATTTCGAAGGGCGCCAGATTAACAATCTGGCGCCTTTGCTTTAAGGCTTCATCTCGCGGATGTGGTGGAATTGGTAGACACACTGGATTTAGGTTCCAGCGCCGCGAGGCGTAAGAGTTCGAGTCTCTTCATCCGCACCAAACAAGACTTCGTCCATGCCGCCTGGCCTGGTTGAGGTTCAACAAAGAAGTGATTTGGCTTCTTTGGCACGCAATATGGTGGGCGTAGCTCAGTTGGTAGAGCACGGGATTGTGACTCCCGTTGTCGTGGGTTCGATCCCCATCGTCCACCCCATATTTCGAAAAGGCGCCAGATTAATAGTCTGGCGCCTTTTTTGTTTCAGCGGTTTCAGCGACCGCCGGTTCCGGGTCGCAAGGGCAGGGCGTTTCGTCGTTTTTATGTTTCCCGATGATGCCGTGCTGCCCGCCGGCCTTGTTCGCAAGATCGGCTGTCAGGGAAATGATTGGCAACCTCCTCCCTATAAGGAAGGGTTGGCGCAGAGCCTTGGCGTGATTGGCTGTATTTGCCACCGGGGCGAGGTGCACTCGTGCATTCGCACCTATAAATTGCCTGCTGCGTTTTTACCCGTTTTCAGTAGGGTGACTTCTTTAGTTTGACCCACTAGAATGCATGCCCTTGATTCTGGGGTCGGAAACGGCCGGCTAACGTCTGTGCAACGAGGAATATCCATGCAAGTTTCTGTTGAAAATACTTCTGCTCTTGAGCGCCGCATGAGCATCACCGTGCCGGCTGAGCGCATCGAGACTCAGGTCAACAAGCGTCTGCAGCAGACTGCCCAAAAGGCCAAGATTGCTGGCTTCCGTCCAGGCAAAGTGCCAATGAGCGAAATCAAGCGTCGTTTTGGCGCTGAAGCTCGCCAGGAAGCGGTAGGCGACGTCATCCAGTCTTCCTTCTACGAAGCTGTGGTTGAGCAGAAGCTGAACCCGGCGGGTTCGCCTTCGATCGAGCCTAAATCCCTGGAAGCAGGCAAGGACCTGGAATACGTCGCTGTATTCGAAGTGTTCCCTGAGTTCACCGTTGCCGGTTTCGAAGGTATCACCGTAGAGCGCCTGAGCGCTGACGTGGCTGATGCCGATCTGGACAAGATGCTGGACATCCTGCGCAAGCAGAACACCCGTTTCGAAGTGGCCGATCGCGCTGCCCAGAACGAAGACCAGCTGAACATCGATTTCGAAGGCAAGGTCGACGGTGAAGTATTCGCTGGCGGTTCCGCCAAGGGCACCCAGCTGGTGCTGGGCTCCGGCCGCATGATCCCAGGCTTCGAAGATGGCCTGGTTGGCGCTAAAGCCGGTGAAGTGCGCGTCCTGAACCTGACTTTCCCAGAGGACTATCAGAATCTGGACCTGGCTGGCAAAACCGCCGAGTTCACTGTGACCGTCAACACCGTATCCGAGCCAAAACTGCCTGAGCTGAACGAAGAGTTCTTCGCGCAGTTCGGCATCAAGGAAACCGGTCTGGAAGGCTTCCGCGCCGAAGTTCGCAAGAACATGGAGCGCGAACTGCGTCAGGCGATCAAATCCAAGGTCAAGAATCAGGTTATGGACGGTCTGCTGGCCACCAACCCGATCGAAGTGCCAAAGGCTCTGCTGTCCAACGAAGTTGACCGTCTGCGCGTGCAGGCTGTTCAGCAGTTCGGTGGCAACATCAAGCCTGACCAACTGCCGGCCGAGCTGTTCGAAGAGCAAGCCAAGCGCCGTGTTGTCCTGGGCCTGATCGTGGCTGAAGTGGTCAAGCAATTCGACCTGAAGCCTGACGAAGCCCGCGTTCGCGAGATGATTCAGGAAATGGCTTCGGCTTATCAGGAGCCTGAGCAAGTTGTGTCCTGGTACTACAAGAACGACCAGCAACTGAACGAAGTTCGTTCGGTTGTGCTGGAAGAGCAAGTTGTGGATACTGTTCTGCAGAAAGCTAGCGTGACCGACAAATCGGTCTCTTACGAAGAAGCGGTCAAGCCGGTAGAAGCTCCACAAGCCGACTGATCATTTTTGCGCTAAGAAGCACACACCATAAGCCAGCTCTCGAGCTGGCTTATGCGTATTCAAGACATAACTATTTGGGAGTGACTGCAGAGCATGTTCCGTAATTCGTATATTCAGCAGAACTCTGATATCCAGGCCGCAGGCGGCCTGGTCCCGATGGTTGTCGAGCAGTCCGCTCGTGGCGAGCGCGCCTACGACATCTACTCGCGCCTCCTCAAGGAGCGAGTGATCTTTCTGGTGGGCCCCGTAGAGGACTACATGGCCAACCTGATCTGTGCGCAACTGCTGTTCCTTGAAGCGGAAAACCCGGACAAGGACATCCATCTCTATATCAACTCCCCGGGCGGTTCGGTGACGGCGGGCATGTCGATCTATGACACCATGCAGTTCATCAAGCCCAACGTGTCGACCACCTGTATCGGCCAAGCGTGCAGCATGGGTGCGTTCCTGCTGACGGCCGGTGCCAAAGGCAAGCGTTACTGCCTGCCGAACTCGCGTGTGATGATTCACCAGCCTCTGGGCGGTTTCCAGGGCCAGGCGTCGGACATCGAAATCCACGCCAAGGAAATTCTCTTCATTCGTGAGCGTCTCAACACGCTGATGGCCAAGCACAGCGGGCGCACCCTTGAAGAAATCGAGCGTGATACCAACCGCGATAACTTCATGAGTGCAGAAGCCGCGCGTGAGTACGGGTTGATCGATGAAGTGATCAACCAGCGCCCCGCTTAAATAAGCAGCTCAAAACAAGGCTGGTCGGCAAGTCTGATCACCGGCGGGCTTGAAAAAGCCCGCAATAGCCTTCATCTTGTGTTGCAAGCCTATCGGATTTGGATCGAACGAATGACTGACACCCGCAACGGCGAGGACAACGGCAAGCTGCTCTATTGCTCCTTCTGTGGCAAAAGCCAGCATGAAGTGCGCAAATTGATTGCCGGCCCCTCGGTCTTTATCTGCGACGAGTGCGTCGACCTGTGCAATGACATCATCCGTGAGGAGGTGCAGGAAGCCCAGGCCGAAAGCAGCGCGCATAAATTGCCTTCGCCTAAAGAAATCAGCGGCATCCTTGATCAATACGTGATTGGTCAGGAGCGTGCGAAAAAGGTTCTGGCCGTAGCGGTGTACAACCACTACAAGCGCCTCAACCAGCGTGACAAGAAGAATGACGACGTCGAACTCGGCAAGAGCAACATCTTGCTGATCGGACCGACAGGCTCGGGTAAGACCCTGCTTGCCGAAACACTGGCCCGCTTGCTGAACGTTCCGTTCACCATCGCCGACGCAACCACCCTCACCGAGGCGGGTTATGTGGGTGAAGATGTCGAGAACATCATTCAGAAGCTGTTGCAGAAGTGCGATTACGACGTGGAAAAAGCCCAGATGGGCATTGTCTACATCGACGAAATCGACAAGATTTCGCGCAAGTCTGACAACCCGTCGATCACCCGGGACGTTTCCGGTGAAGGCGTACAGCAGGCCCTGCTCAAGTTGATCGAAGGCACGGTGGCTTCCGTTCCGCCTCAAGGTGGTCGCAAGCACCCGCAGCAGGAATTCCTTCAGGTCGACACCCGTAACATCCTGTTCATCTGCGGTGGTGCGTTCTCCGGTCTGGAAAAGGTCATTCAAAACCGTTCCACCAAGGGCGGCATCG
Organism: Pseudomonas sp. G5(2012); assembly: GCF_000408945.1. Classification (NCBI taxonomy): domain Bacteria; kingdom Pseudomonadati; phylum Pseudomonadota; class Gammaproteobacteria; order Pseudomonadales; family Pseudomonadaceae; genus Pseudomonas; species Pseudomonas sp. G5(2012). The sequence continues at coordinate 17,394 of NZ_APIO01000151.1, read as the reverse complement.
GTTTCAACGCGGAAGTTCGCAGCAAGGAAGAAGGCAAGAAAGTCGGAGAGTCCCTGCGTGAAGTCGAGCCTGACGATCTGGTCAAGTTCGGTCTGATCCCGGAATTCGTCGGTCGCCTGCCGGTCCTGGCTACGCTGGACGAGCTTGATGAAGCTGCCTTGATGCAGATCCTCACCGAGCCGAAAAATGCGCTGACCAAGCAATACGCCAAGCTGTTCGAGATGGAAGGCGTGGACCTGGAATTCCGGGCCGACGCATTGAAATCGGTCGCAAAACGCGCACTGGAACGCAAGACCGGTGCCCGTGGCCTGCGTTCGATTCTCGAAGGTGTGTTGCTCGACACCATGTATGAAATCCCCTCGCAGTCCGAGGTGAGTAAAGTAGTCATCGACGAAAGCGTCATAGAAGGCAAGTCCAAGCCACTGTATATCTACGAAAACAGTGAGCCTGCTGCCAAGGCCGCGCCAGACGCCTAAGCGTCGCGCAGTCGGTACAAAGAAGGGGCCTTCGGGCCCCTTTGTTTTTTCCAGGTTTTAACGCTGTCTTTGTGCTTGTTTTTTTTGAAGGCAGCCCCCATCTTGGTTTCAAGCTTACTTCCATCTGTTTCCGGCCTTATGGCCGCCGTAGAGGCGAAATCATGAAGACAACCATCGAATTGCCTCTCCTGCCATTGCGTGATGTCGTGGTTTATCCGCACATGGTTATCCCGCTGTTCGTGGGGCGCGAGAAATCCATCGAAGCCCTCGAGGCAGCGATGACGGGCGACAAGCAGATCCTTCTGCTGGCCCAGAGAAACCCTGCTGACGACGATCCCGGTGAAGACGCACTTTATCGCGTGGGTACGATTGCGACCGTCCTGCAGCTGCTCAAGCTGCCTGACGGCACGGTCAAGGTTCTGGTCGAAGGCGAGCAACGCGGTGCCGTGGAACGCTTCAGCGAAGTGGATGGCCACTGCCGCGCCGAAGTCTCGTTGATCGACGAGGTCGATGCGCCAGAGCGTGAGTCGGAGGTGTTTGTCCGCAGCCTGCTGTCGCAGTTCGAACAATATGTGCAATTGGGCAAGAAAGTCCCTGCCGAGGTCCTGTCGTCGCTCAACAGCATCGACGAGCCAGGCCGCCTGGTCGACACCATGGCCGCGCACATGGCGCTGAAAATCGAGCAGAAGCAGGAAATCCTCGAAATCATCGATTTGTCGGCCCGTGTCGAGCACGTGCTGGCTTTGCTGGATGCCGAGATCGACCTGCTGCAGGTCGAAAAACGCATTCGCGGTCGCGTCAAGAAACAAATGGAGCGCAGTCAGCGCGAGTACTACCTGAATGAGCAGATGAAGGCCATTCAGAAAGAGCTCGGTGACAGCGACGAAGGGCATAACGAAGTCGAAGAGCTGAAAAAGCGCATCGATGCCGCAGGACTGCCAAAAGACGCGCTCGCCAAGGCGACCGCCGAGCTGAACAAGCTCAAGCAAATGTCGCCGATGTCTGCCGAAGCGACGGTGGTCCGTTCCTATATCGACTGGCTGGTCCAGGTGCCGTGGAAGGCACAGAGCAAGGTGCGCCTTGACCTGGCTCGCGCAGAAGACATCCTCGACGCCGATCACTACGGCCTCGAGGAGGTCAAGGAACGGATTCTCGAATACCTCGCCGTGCAGAAGCGCGTGAAGAAGATCCGTGGTCCGGTATTGTGCCTGGTGGGTCCTCCTGGAGTGGGTAAAACCTCGCTGGCGGAGTCCATTGCACACGCCACCAACCGTAAATTCGTGCGAATGGCCCTCGGCGGCGTACGTGACGAGGCGGAAATTCGTGGTCATCGCCGGACTTATATCGGTTCGATGCCAGGAAGATTGATTCAAAAGATGACAAAAGTGGGTGTGCGCAACCCGCTGTTCCTGCTCGATGAAATCGACAAGATGGGCAGCGACATGCGTGGCGATCCAGCGTCGGCGTTGCTGGAAGTGCTCGATCCCGAGCAGAACCACAACTTCAACGATCACTATCTGGAAGTCGACTACGACCTGTCAGACGTGATGTTCCTGTGCACCTCCAACTCCATGAACATTCCACCCGCGCTGCTTGATCGGATGGAAGTCATTCGCCTGCCCGGTTACACGGAAGACGAGAAGATCAACATCGCCGTCAAATACCTCTCGCCGAAACAGATCACGGCCAACGGCCTGAAAAAAGGCGAACTGGAATTCGACGCCGAAGCGATCCGCGACATCATCCGCTACTACACCCGCGAAGCCGGTGTACGGGGCCTGGAGCGCCAGATTGCCAAGGTCTGCCGCAAGGCCGTGAAAGAGCATGCGCTGGAAAAACGCTTCTCGGTGAAAGTGACGGCGGACATGCTCGAGCACTTCCTGGGCGTGCGCAAATTCCGCTACGGCCTGGCAGAACAGCAGGACCAGATCGGTCAGGTCACTGGCCTGGCGTGGACTCAGGTGGGCGGCGAATTGCTGACTATTGAAGCGGCTGTCGTTCCGGGCAAAGGCCAACTGATCAAGACCGGTTCCCTGGGTGACGTGATGGTCGAATCGATCACCGCAGCCCTGACCGTTGTTCGCAGCCGTGCCAAGAGCCTGGGGATCCCCCTGGACTTCCACGAGAAGCGCGACACGCACATCCACATGCCGGAAGGGGCGACGCCCAAAGACGGCCCGAGCGCAGGCGTAGGCATGTGCACGGCGTTGGTGTCGGCACTGACCGGCATTCCAGTACGCGCTGATGTTGCCATGACGGGTGAAATTACCCTGCGTGGCCAGGTATTGGCGATCGGTGGCTTGAAGGAAAAACTGCTGGCGGCGCATCGTGGCGGAATCAAGACGGTGATCATTCCTGAAGAGAATGTTCGCGATTTGAAGGAAATTCCGGACAATATCAAGCAAGATCTTCAGATTAAACCAGTTAAATGGATTGACGAGGTCCTGCAAATTGCGCTGCAATACGCCCCGGAGCCCTTGCCGGATGTGGCTCCGGAGATAGTCGCGAAGGATGAAAAACGCGAGTCGGATTCTAAGGAAAGAATTAGCACGCATTAGTACGTATTTGCCTGGGGGGCTTCCTTGACAGCTTTTTAGAGCCCTTGTTATAAAGCGGCTCTTAAGTGTCTGTAGGCCATTCAGCACTCGTTTTTGCTTTCACCAAAAAACTTAGAATCATACTCAAATAGATATAAGGGGACTTAGAGTGAACAAGTCGGAACTGATTGATGCTATCGCTGCATCCGCTGATATCCCGAAAGCTGCTGCTGGCCGTGCGCTGGACGCTGTAATCGAATCCGTCACTGGCGCTCTCAAGGCCGGCGACTCCGTGGTTCTGGTTGGTTTCGGTACTTTCTCCGTAACTGATCGTCCAGCTCGCATCGGTCGTAACCCACAGACCGGTAAGACACTGGAAATCGCAGCTGCCAAAAAACCAGGCTTCAAAGCTGGTAAAGCACTGAAAGAAGCTGTCAACTAAGTTCCAATCAGGTTTTTGCCTATCCGGGTCGGGGTCATGCCTGACCTGGCAGCGGAGCGGTAGTCCAGCCGGCAGGTTGCCGGTTCGAGACACCGAGGCTCGCAAGGTCGAGTCATCGGTCCGCTCCGCCAGTTACGAGAAGGCGCATCCTCGGATGCGCCTTTCTTCTATCCGGATTCTACCCACGCTCCACGGTTGCCTAATTTGAAGTTCAACCGTTTATGGGGGACGCATGCTGCAAAATATCAGGGACAATTCACAAGGCTGGATTGCCAAGACCATTATCGGGGTCATCGTTGCACTGATGGCCTTGACCGGTTTCGACGCCATTTTCCAGGCTACGACGCACAAAAACGAGGCGGCGAAGGTCAATGGTGAAGAAATCAGCCAAAACGAGCTGAGCCAGGCGGTCGATATGCAACGCCGTCAACTCATGCAACAGCTGGGCAAGGATTTCGACGCCTCCTTGCTCGACGAAAAAATGCTGCGCGAATCGGCCCTCAAAGGCCTGATCGACCGCAAGCTGCTGTTGCAAGGCGCAGAAAATTCCAAATTCGCTTTCTCCGAGGCGGCGCTGGACCAGGTCATCCTGCAAACGCCTGAATTCCAGGTGGATGGCAAGTTCAGCCCTGAGCGTTTCGACCAGGTGATTCGTCAACTGGGCTACAGCCGCATGCAATTCCGCCAGATGCTGGCTCAGGAAATGCTGATCGGACAACTGCGCGCCGGTGTGGCGGGTAGTGGTTTCGTCACCGACGCCCAGGTCATGGCCTTTGCCCGTCTGGAAAAACAGACCCGCGATTTCGCTTCCCTGAGCATCAAGGTCGACCCGACGGCCGTGAAGCTGACCGACGAAGAGGTCAAGGCCTACTACGACGAGCACGCCAAGGAATTCATGACCCCGGATCAGGTGGTCATCGATTACCTGGAGTTGAAGAAGGCTTCCTTCTTTGATCAGGTCAGCGTCAAGGACGAAGACCTGCAGGCGGCGTATCAGAAAGAAACTGCGAACCTGTCCGAGCAACGCCGCGCTGCGCACATTCTGATCGAAGTGAACGACAAGACGACCGAAGCGCAAGCCAAGGCCAAAATCGACGAGATCCAGGCCCGCCTGAACAAGGGCGAGCAATTCGAGGCCCTGGCCAAGGAGTTCTCCCAGGACCCGGGCTCCGCCAACAATGGCGGCGACCTGGGCTTTGCAGGTCCTGGCGTCTACGACCCGGCATTCGAGAAGGCCTTGTACTCGTTGGCCAAGGATCAGGTTTCCGAGCCGGTTCGCACCGATTTCGGTTTCCACCTGATCAAGCTGTTGGGTGTGGAAGCGCCTGAAGTGCCGACGTTCGCCAGCCTGAAAGACAAGCTGACCCGTGAATTGAAGGCCCAGCAGGTCGAGCAGCGTTTCGTTGAAGCGACCAAGCAACTGGAAGACGCCTCGTTCGAAGCGTCCGACCTGGTCCAGCCTGCGCAGGACTTGAAGCTTACCGTTCACACCTCGAAGCCGTTCGGCCGCGAAGGTGGCGAAGGCATTACGGCCAACCGTGCCGTGGTCACCGCAGCCTTCAGCCCGGAAGTACTGGATGAGGGTGCCAACAGCACCGCCATCGAGCTCGACCCCGAAACCGTGATCGTGTTGCGCGCCAAGGAGCATCTGAAGCCTGCGCAACTGCCATTGGAAAAGGTCGAGGGTCCGATCCGCGAGCAATTGGCCAGGGAGCACGCCAGCGCTGCTGCCAAGACCAAGGCTGATGAGCTGATTGCCAGCTTGCGCGATGGCAAGACGCCATTAAACGGCCCGATCGAGGGTCAGAACTGGAAGGTAACCGAAGCCGCGACTCGCACTCAGGAAGGGCTGGACCCGACTGTGCTGCAAGCGTTGTTCCGCATGCCAAAGCCTGCCGCCAAGGACAAGCCGACCTTCAGCAGTGTCACGTTGCCTGATGGCAGCCTGATGATCGTGCGTCTGAACGGCGTGAATGAGGCCGCAACGCCAACTGAAGAAGAGAAGGCTCAATACCGTCGCTTCCTCGCTTCGCGCGTTGGCCAGCAAGACTTTGCGGCCTACCGCAAGCAGCTGGAAAGCCAGGCCGAGATCAAGCGTTTCTGATCTGGACACGAGCTTTTTGCATGAAAAGAAGACCCCGGCCGCAAGGCCGGGGTTTTTTTTCGGCTGCATTGCGCAACGCAGGCAATTTTCTCCCGACCATCGGGTCAACAGTTTTGTAACTGTTTTAAGACACAATCGGTGCGCCGCTAAGCATCGATCTGTTGCACAATACGCCCCGAACCGTTTCTCTCAGGATGTTCAATGTTTAAATCAATTCCCATGCGGGTTGTCGGGCTGGCCTTGGTGCTGGCTGCTGCTGCCGGTTGTTCGTCGAAGAAAGCCGCCATCTACGAGCATGAGAACTTCGATGATTCCGGAACGTTTTCCCGTAACTATCCAGTGACCGACTCGGTCTCCTGTGAAGCCGCTCGTCGGGCCTTGCTGAGCCAGGGCTATATCATCACCAGCAGTGATCCCAAGCTGGTCAGTGGGCACAAGAGCTTCCAGCAGACCGGTGAAAACCACATGGAGATCAGTTTCAGTGTGGTTTGCGCTGAAGACGGCACTTCGGCGCACCATGCCACCGTGTTCGCCAATGCCCTTCAGGACAAGTATGCGCTGAAGAAAACCAACAACTCGGCAAGCCTCGGTGTTGGCGTGCTGGGCTCGGTATCGATGCCGATCGGCTCCTCCGACGACTCGATGGTCAAGGTTGCCAGCGAAACCGTCACCTCAGCCAAGTTCTACGAGCGATTCTTCGCCCTGGTGGAGCTGTTCCTGCCCAAGGAAGTGAAGGCAGCGGCGCACATCCCCGAGAAGCCGAAAACCGATCTGGGCGTGCCCGAGCCCAAGGCCACGCCAGCGCCATTGGCCCCGGAATCCGCGGCACAGCCTGCACCAGCGCCTGAGGCCGCCAAGGCCGCCGAAGTTGCCCCGGCCGCTTCCGAGCCGGTAGCGCCGCCACCTGAGGCTGCACCCATTACCTCGAGCCCCACTGCCGCGCCAGCGCCTGCCACCGAAGAAGTGATCACGCCACCGGCCAATCCGAGCGACATGGCGCCACCTTCGGAGCCGATCCAGGCGATGCCCATCACTGGCCAGTGATGGGCATTACGGGGGCAGGCGACTTTGCGCGCAGGTCCCGTCCCCGCAACAAAGCTTGATCCGCGTCAAACAGGCCGTTGTCCTGCGGCCTGCAGCGAAAAAAACCTGTGATAAATTCCCCACCGCCTGCTACGTTTTATCTGTAGGCGACGAAGTGTCGTGTCCGCGTCATTTTTCTTTCACGCGGGCACTTTAGGCTCAAGGCGCTGGTCATTTATTCAGACGTTTTTTTATGAGCTGTGGGGGATACGAAAATGGACGACTATCAAGAAGAACTGCTCGAGTATCAGGCGTTTGAACTGGACCCACCTGAGCCCGCCGAAGACGCAACCGAGCTTTAAAGCTTGCTGCCTGCGACTGTTTCCTTGCGACTGCGGCGAAACTCGCCGGGTGTCTGGGCGGTCCAGCGCTTGAAGGCGCGTTGAAAGGCTTCGGCTGAGGCAAAGCCCAACAGGTAGGCGATTTCTCCGAACGCCAACTCAGTGTCGCGGATATAGGTCATGGCCAGGTCGCGACGGGTGTCGTTAAGAATCGCGCGAAATTGCGTGCCTTCTTCAGAGAGTTTGCGGCGCAAGGTCCACACCGGCAGTTTCAGGCGTGTTGCCACTTCTTCCAGGTCGGGTTCCCGGCCGCCATTAAGCAATGGCCCCAGCAGCTGTGTGATGCGTTCACGCAGGCTGCGGGTGCGGGTCAATTGCTCCAGTTCCCGCTCGCACAGTTGCAGCAGGTGTCGCCAGGTGCTGGGGCAATGCTCGGGATTGCGCTGGGCAAGGCTGGCCAGGCTCAGGCGCAATTGATTGTGCTCGGCGCCAAACTGGATCGGGCAGTCGCCCAGAACCTCATAGGCAGCGCGGTAGCCGGGCTCCTCGAACTCGATGTCGATACGTTCGGCACGCAGCCGGGCAGGGCTGACGCTGGACAACTGATGCAACCAGCCGCAGAGGATCGAATCCACCACGAAGCGGTTATAGCTGTTGTAGGGGCTGATGGAATAGAAGCGCAGCCAGGCACCCTGAGCGTCTTCGTGGAAGCTTGATTGACCGCGATAGTTTGAGCCATACAAGGCTTCGAATCGAATCAGGCAGCGCGCCGCCTCGCGCACCGTCGGTGCCTGGGCGGCAGTGACGCCGGCAAGGCCGGCCTGGCTCAGGCGGCTGAGCTGGCCCATTTGCAAGCCGAGTGCCGGGTTGCCGGTCAGTTGGATGGCCGCGTAGCCCAGGCGCATGTAGCGCGGGATCGAGAGACGGGCACCGGCTTCACTCAGTCGGGCCGCATCAAGGCCATATTGCTCGAGCAGTGGCTGCGGATCCGTGCCGTGGCTGCGCACGGCGTCGGCCAGGCTGTGAACAAAGCCCACCGACAGATCTCCCAGGCGTATCGGGGTGGGTTTCATGGCTTACAGCCAAAGGTTCAACAAGCGCGCGCCACGGGCCTTGCCATCAACGAAATGTTGGCCGTTGCTGGTGAGGAAACTCTGCCCGGCGCTGCCCTGATCCCAGAACTGTCCGCGCAGGAATACGCTCACGCCTGCGATTGCCCGGCTGGCGGGTGCCTGAGTACTCAGGTTCAGGCGCTGCCAGGCCTGTCCTTCACTGATCTCCCCGGCCTTGAGGCTGGCGGTGCCGGGTGTCGATGAGTCCTTGTAGCCACGCCACGGCTGGTCCCAGCTACCGCGGCCAGCAACAAACGCCGGGACTGCGACCAACTGTGCCTGCTGCGTGTCGAGTTTGCGGTAGTTGTCGGGGAACCAGCTGTCGCTGCCGATCAGCACGCCCAGGCGCCCGGCGGGGGTGTCGACGACATTGAGCGTGTGTTCGCCGTTGGCCTTGATCGCGTCCTGCTGCTCGAAAACCGGATGCATCTGGCGCTGGGGTTGCCCGATTGGCAGGCCATCGCGGCCAAACACTACGCTGCTGTTGAACAACGCACCGCGGCCTATTTTCAGCGTGCCGTCGATGACACTGGGCTCGGGCAGCACGATGGAGCCTGCCACCAGGGTGACGTGAAATTCTTTAGCCAGCCCGCCAAACAACGCCTGGTAATCCTTGGCCATGCCTTTGGCTTTCATGCGCAGGTGCGCGTCCTCAATGCGGCTGTCGCCTTCGGCGCCAATCAGTGCGCGGACGAACTTCAAAGGATTGCTCACGGCCAGCCAGTTCATGGCCTCCTTGAAAGTGGTGGCCTGGTACAACTCGTCTTTTTCGCCGCTGACCATCAACCAGGTGCCCACATGCTCCGGCAATACGACGATGGTTTTTTCATTCAGCAGCCCCTGATCCCGGGCCGTCTGCAAGTAGGCGGCGAGTTTGCGGTGCAAGCGCTCGGGGCTTTGGTAGTCGGTGGGAAACAGCTCGGGCTGGATGCCCAGCAAATTGCCGCGGTCAGCGGGCGTGCCCTGGTCGACGGCGACATCGATTCGCAGGTCAGAGAGGTAGAGGCCCGTCGGGCGATCCGCGGCCCACATGGCGTAGGTCGTTAGAGCGGCGATCAACGCCATGGAGACAGTCAGGTACAAAAGTTTGCGCATGGGGAACAGTCAGCAGCCGTATGCAGGATTCATGGCTTTTCATCGGATTTGCGTCAAGGATAAAGCGAATCACGGGGAGGGTGGGGAAAATTGACAGCGCTCCGGGAAATTGACCGCGTCGTACTTGCGTCGGTCTTCTGCCTGTTCGCGATAATGCATGTGACAACGTCGGTGAGTGTTTTTATCAATTGTGCTTCGGTTGTCTCGAGGGTGTACCACTGTGACTGGCCGAACAGCATGGCAATGACTGCACTGGTGGTGGGGCAGAGGTCGCGAGCGGCTGCACCTTTCTCGCCGTACGAGTCAGTGATGATGGCGTTTAAAATAGCGGCGTATTCGTTTCTCAGCTGGATAACCTGTTGCTTCTGTTCTTCAGTCAGATTCGTGAACTCGCGGCTGACCAGGGTCAGTTTGTATTTTTCGTTGAAGTTGAAGGCGACGAAGGCTTGAATGAACGACTGAAGACGCCCGCGAGCGCTTCGTGCGCCTTTCATTCGCCGCAGCGTGTCCAGCAGCAAGTCCGACAAGGCCGACTCGATCAGCTCGAACAACAGGGCCTGTTTGTTTTCGATGTGATGGTAGAGGGATCCGGCCTGCAGCCCCAGGTAGCTCGCCAAGTCCCGCAAGCCGATAGCCTGGTAGCCATGTGTGGCGAAGAGTTCGAGTGCCGCGTCGAGCAGTCGATCGCGGGCGCTGTGTACGGGATTGGCTGATGCGCTGTTGGTTGGCATTGGAGCTCCGTCGACTGGACAATTAAAGCGTGGCCTTGAGCAAACCTATCCCCCGTGGCGGTAGCCCGTTCTGCCAGCATGGTGTGCCGTGCGCATCAACAGCAACACCGCGCAAATCACCGGCAGATTCACCAGCAGCAACGCATACCGCAATGACTCGTGGCCGAACAGCGGTAACAACAGGTCGCTGCACAAACCGGTCAACAATGGCCCGACGCCGATCCCCAGCAGCGTGCTGACGATGGTTTGCAGCGCCATTGCAGTTCCGCGTCTTCCGGCGGGCACCAGCTGCGTGACGAGGTTGTAGGAAGGCGCGACCCACCACACGGAAAAGAAGGCATAGAGCGCACACCAGAGCATGGCGCCTGGAACCGGCACATCACCCAGGCGCACCAGCACGGAGTCGGACCACAGCAGATAGGGGACCAGCGCACAGGTCGCCGCAATATGGCCCACTACCGGAATGGACACCTGCCAGTGTGGATCGCGGCGGCACAGGCGGTCACTCAACCAACCACTGAGCAGGCCACCGAATCCGGCCGACGTACCGCAGATCACGCCCGCCAATAAGCCGGCGTGTTGCAGTGACAAACCGTGGGAGCGCACCAGGAAACTGGTGTTCCACATCGCAATCGCATAGGAACTGAGCGTGGTCAGTCCGCCAGCGAGGATCAGGCAGCGGTAGGCCGGCAATGCCCAGAGCTTGCGGGCTTCGGCACCCATGCCAAGCAGCGCCGGCGCTGTGTGGGCGTGTGGCGTAAGGTCCCAGCGGCCACGCTGCGGTTCGCGCACGACGAAGGCCAGGATCGTACAGAACACCAGGGCCGGCATCCCCAACGCAATGAACGCACTGCGCCAGCCATAGTGCTCGACCACCCAGGCGCCGATGCTCAAGCCGATGATCGAGGAAAATGTGGGTGCGGCGGTAAAACAACTGATGGCGAATGAGCGTCGGTGCGTCGGATACAGGTCGGCGATCAGCGACAGCGACGCCGACGTGGTCGGCGATTCGCTGACGGCAACCAGCATTCGCGCAATGCCCAGCGCCAGGAAACTGCCCGCCCACCCGCAGGCCATGGTTGCCACCGCCCACAGCAGGCAAGACATGGCCAGCAGGCGGATACGCGGCATGCGATCCACCAGCCGCCCGGCCGGCAGGCCCATGAGTGCATAGACCGCCGCGAACGCCAGGCCCGAGATCAGGCCGATGGCAGTATCGCCGACGCCGAATTCGGCTTTGATCGGTTCGACCATGACTGCGAGTATCTGTCGCCCGACGAAGTTGTCGGCGAACACCAAGGCCAGCAGCAACAGCAGGCCATGGCTACTCCAACCGACCGTGGCCGCAGGCAGCGTCCCCTCGCGAGCGGTCATCGCGGTGCCCACAGATCAGGCAAGCCAGGGTCGCTCACGACGATCAGGCGCTTGAGCAAGACTTTCAAGGCTTGCGCATCGGCGGCGCCGAGCTTGGCCGACAGATCCTCTTCCACGGCCTTGGCCAGCGCCAGCTGATGCAGGGACACTTCTCGGCCTTGGGCCGTGAGGACAAAACGTGGCGATTGCGCCGGACCCTCGAAGGCCACCAGGCGCTGGCGCTCGAGAAACCGCATGCTGGCCAGGGTCACTTCGCGACCGGTGTAGGTCACGAAGGTGTTGATTTCCTCCAGCGTCATATCGTCGCGAATACACAAGATCGACAGCACGAAGAACGATTGTTCGTCCAGCTGCTGACTGTTCAGCAGTTGCCGCAGGGCATTGAGTGTCTGGTAATGCCCGCGCCCCAGCAAGTAGCCGAGCAAATCCTCGGTGTAGCTGCACTCGGGCGGTGGCGGCGTGGTTGCCAGGCGCAGCTCACTACGGGGCTTGCGCGTGGCCAGGGCATATTGGCCGCTCTGGAACGCCAGCGGGGCGCGATCACTGTGATCGAAGGCGAGCACTTCGCCGACGAAAATCACATGGTCTCCGCCTTCGTACTGGAACGCCGTGCGGCACTGGAAACGCGCGGTGCAATCTTGCAGCAATGGCGCCTCGCTGATGCCGTTGTCCAGTTCGATCTCGGCGAACTTGTCTTCGCCCTGGGTGGCGAAACGTCCCGAGAGGTTTTCTTGCTCCGTGGACAGCACGTGCACGTTCCAATGCTTGCCGCTGCTGAAGATCGGCAGGCTGCGCGCTTGCTTGGACAAGCTCCAGAGCACCAGCGGCGGGTTGAGCGACACCGAGTTGAAGCTGTTGGCGGTGATGCCCACGGGCGAGCCGTCTTCGGTCTGGGTGGTGATGATCGTGACCCCGGTGGTGAACGTGCCGAGTGCGGCACGGAAGGCCTGGGGATCGAAGCTGATATTTTGCATTGCCATGACTGGCCTCATGGAGTGGAGGTTTTCGTATGGCCAGTATTGGGCGTTTGCAGGCGTTCAACATCGTCTCAACGGACTAACACTAATGCAGGGCCTCGTCCGATCGGACGAGGCGGCGCAGCGGTCTGCGCGGCTAGGGTGGCGCCAGGCGCATCGGGCGCTCAACGGCCATCGAGCCAACCTGCAAGGGGATAACAATGAGTTCAACGATGTCTTGCGACCAAGACCTTTCCAGCCTGCTGACGCGCCAGAAAGAGGCCTTCGCCAGCGCCGGCAGTGTCAGCGCCGACACCCGGCGCCAGCGCCTGCAGCAAGTGATCGACCTGCTGGTCGACAACCATGCGGCATTGACCACGGCCATCGACCAGGACTTTGGCGGACGGCCCGCCGGTTTTTCCTTGATGAATGACGTGCTCGGCGCCCTGGCTTCACTCAAATATGCCCGCGACCATCTGCAAGAGTGGATGCAAGACGAACCGCGCGAAATGTTTTCCCCTTATGACCAACTCGGCGCCAGGGCCTGGGTCATGCACCAGCCAAAAGGTACGGTGGGCATCCTGGGTACCTGGAACGCGCCGCTGTACACCTTGTTCAGCCCGCTGGCCTCGGCGCTCGCGGCCGGCAACCGGGCCATTCTAAAACCGTCGGAAGTGGTGCCGCGCACCGCCGCACTGGTGGCGCGCCTGTGCGCCGAACGCCTCGACCCGCTGGTGGTGGCCGTGGTCAATGGTGGCCCGGAACTGGGCGAGGCCTTCAGCAGCCAACCCTTCGACCACCTGGTGTTCACCGGCAGTACGGCGATCGGCCGGCGAGTGATGGGCAATGCCGCGAAAAACCTGGTGCCGGTGACACTGGAACTGGGCGGCAAGTCGCCGGTGATCGTTTCGGCCACGGCCGACCTGAACAAAGCGGCGTTCAGTATCGCCGCAGGCAAGTCCACCAATGGCGGACAGATCTGCATCAATCCGGACCTGGTGTATGTACCCAAGGCCCGACTCGAAGCCTTCCTCGATGCGCTGCGCAGTGCTTATCGCGACCTCAACCCGACGGTAGCCGGCAACCCGGACGTGGTGGCGGTGGTCAACCAGCGTCATCTGGAGCGGGTCGAGGGCCTGGTCGAGGACGCGCAGTTGCGAGGGGCGCGCATCGAGTGCCTGCCCGAACCCCTGGCACTGGATGCCCAGGACCGTCGTCGCCCGCTGCGAGTCGTAGTGGACCCGGCCCCGGACAGCGAGATCATGCATGAGGAAATCTTCGGTCCGGCCATGGTCGTGCTGAGTTATGACGACCTCGACCAGGTCATCGCGCAAATCAACGCAAGGCCGCGTCCGCTGGCGCTGTACTACTTCGGCGAGGATGCCCGGGAGCAACGTCACGTGCTGGAGCACACCCTGTCCGGCGGAGTCACCATCAACGACGTGATGATGCATGCCGCCCTGCACGATGCGCCGTTCGGTGGTATCGGCGCCTCGGGCATGGGCCATTACCATGGCCGCGAAGGATTTCTCGAATTCAGTCACCTGCGCACGGTGTTCAAGGCCTCGGCCCACGACCCGCGCCGTGAATGGGGTCTGTTGCCGCCTTACGGCGAGCATTACCTGGCGGCGATGCTGGCCGGCGTCACTCGCGACTAATTCCAGCGTTGGGGGCCTTGCGCACCCCGTCCGCTGCATGAGACAGGCCATTGATCATGTTCAAGGCAATTACTATCGCCCAGCGCCTGTGGCTCTGGGCGTTGTTGGCCACCTTGCTGTTTGCCCTGGCGGTGTTGTTCGGTGCCTATGGCTTGCAGCAGGCGCGCGACAGTCTGCGAGCCATCAACGAGGACAACCTGGCGACGTTGTTGATGTTCGGCGACATCAGGCAGCGGCTCGATGAAAGCCGGCGCCAGGTCCTGCTGGCGATCCAGCAGGACCCGGAAGGCCCGCTGGTGGCAGCGTTCGACCGCCCGGTGGAAGCCACCCTGAGTGCCATCGAGAGCAATGATCGGGCGTTGACCGAGGTCTGGGCGAGCTATCGCCTGCGCACGTTGAGCGGTGAGGAACAACAGGCCGCCGAGGCGTTCGACAAACACTATCAGGCCTGGCAGGAAGAGTTGGGCATCTTCCTCGATTCCTTGCGCGCCGGTGATTTTCGCCTGCCGGGCATCCTGTCCTATTTGCGCATGGCTGAGCCGGAAGGCAATGCCGCCATGGTTGAACTGAGCAAGCTGCAAGCGCTGCAGAAAGCCAGCGCCTCGCAGGCCTACGAGGCGGCGCAGCGTCGTTATCGCTCGACGCTGTTGGCTTACATGGCGCTGGCGGTGGTGGGCGGGCTGGCGGGCAGCCTCACCGCGTTTTCCACTTTGCGTCGGCTCAAGCGTGCGTTTGCCCAGGCGGGTGCCAGCGTGCGGGCCATCGCCAGTGGCGACCTGGTGCAGCCGATCGAGATCAAGGGCGGTGACGAATTCGCACTGATGCTGCGCGACATCGCGCTGATGCGTGACAGCCTGCACGGGCTCATTTCACAAATGCGCGAGTTGGTGCAGCGGGTCAGTCGCGAAGCGGCGCACATGGCCGAATCGGCGGAGTCGGCCTCCACGGCCACCCAGCAACAGGCGGACGCGGTGCGCGGGATTTCCCGGGCGGTTGAGGACCTGTCGGGGTCGATTGGCGAAGTGGACAATCAGGTTGGCGTGTCTCGCGACATCACCCAGCATTCGGCACAGCGTTCGGGCAAGAGCGAGGGCTTTATTCGTGACATGGCCCAGGAGATGAACCGCATCAGCGACGTGATCAGCGCTACGGCCGTGCACATTCGCCAGCTCGAAGGGTTCTCCGGGGAGATCAGCCATGTGCTCAAGGTGATTCGCAGCATTGCCGAGCAGACCAACCTCCTGGCGCTGAACGCCGCCATCGAGGCCGCACGGGCCGGCGAGGCGGGGCGCGGGTTTGCCGTGGTAGCCGACGAGGTTCGACTGTTGGCCCAACGCACCGCCAGTTCCATTGGGGAAATCGACCTCACCGTGCAGCGTATTCAGGAAGGCACACTGGCGGTGGTCGACGGCATGGGACGCGTGGTCAGCCGGGTGCGTGACGGCGTCAACCTGGCCCATGAGGCAGGCGATTCGGTGGCGCAGATTCGCAGCGGCACCGATGATGTGATCCGCAGCGTGGACACCATCGCCACGCTGATCACCGAACAGGTGCGCGTCACTCGGGAAATGGTCGCCAGGGTCGAGAGTGTCTCCAGCGGCACCGGTGCGCTGTCGGCCAACGCCGGGCGCAGCGCGATGGCCGCCGCGGACCTGGAGCAACTGGCGCGGGCACTGGATCAGTTGTCGGCACGCTTCAATGTCGCTTGAACACCACAAACCCTGTGGGAGCGAGCCTGCTCGCGAAGAGGTCAGCACATTCAACATCAATGTTGACTGATCCAGCGCTTTCGCGAGCAGGCTCGCTCCCACAGGGCGTAAGGCCTGAATACTCTAATAACCCACAATCAGGGCGTGATCACTACCATGGATAACCAAGAAAACGCACCACTAAACTCCGCCACCGGCTGGCCGCGCCGCAGCGTGCTCAAGGCCGGTGCCGTGGCGGTTGGCGTCGGGCTTCTGGGGCGTTTTGCCGACGCCCGCGCGCAAGGGCTTTCGGCCAGTGACTACCAGGCCATGGATGCCTGGGCCATGAGCCAGGCGATCCGCAGCGGCGAGCTGAGTGCCGAGGACCTGCTGGCGGCGACGCTTGCTCGCTATAACGAGGTCAACCCCAGGGTCAATGCGGTAAACATGCTGCACGAAGCCTACGCCCGTGCCTTGATGGCCCAGCGCCGCGCGGCCGGCACTCAAAACCAGGGCGCCCTGGCTGGTGTGCCACTGCTGATCAAGGACCTCAACACCTCACTGCAAGGCACCATCACCAGCAACGGTAGCCGGATGTTCAAGGACGCACCGCCCGCCGCCCGCACCAGCACCCTGATCGCTCGCTATGAGCAGGCCGGTGCGGTGCCGTTCGGCAAGACCACGTGCCCCGAGTTCGGCTTGACCACCACCACCGAATCCCTGGCTTGGGGCCAAACCCATAACCCCTGGAACCTGGCCATGAGCGCAGGCGGCTCCTCCGGTGGCGCGGCAGCGGCGGTAGCGGCGGGGATCGTGCCCGTGGCCCATGCCACCGATGGCGGCGGTTCGATCCGTATTCCGGCCTCGTACTGCGGCCTGGTCGGACTCAAGCCCACTCGCTATCGCACCCCCAGCGGACCGCTGCATTTCGAAGGCTGGTTTGGCGCCAGCGCGGCCAATGTGGTCTCGCGCACCGTGCGCGATACCGCGTTGTTCCTCGATATCGGGCAAGGCCATGAAGCGGGCAGCGCCTATTGGTGCCCGCCCCTGGTAAGACCCTATGTGCAGGAACTGCAGCAAGACCCGGGCAAACTGCGCGTGGCCGTGGTGCGTCAATCGATGACCGGCGCGCCGCTTGAACCGGCGATCGCCGCCACGCTGGAGCAGACCCTCAAGCAACTGCTGACCCTGGGGCACGAGATCGACGAATTGACGCTCAACGTCGATCCACGCCAATTGTTCGGTGCCCATGGCACGGTGATCGGCACAGGGCTGCGGACCCTGATCCACGACCGTGAACAGGTGCTCGGACGCGCGGTTACGGCACAGGACCTGGAAAAGATCACCCTGGTCAATCTGGAGCGTGCGAAGGGCACCAGTGGGGAGGACCTGTATCGCGCCCGCCAATCGTTCGAGAGCATCGGCGCGACCATGGAGCAGCACTTCGAACGCTACGACGTGATCCTCTCGCCCGTCACCGGCAGCCTGACGCCGAAGCTCGGCCTGTTGTCCCTGGATCAACCCTGGGAGAGCTACGCCCACAATGCCATGGGCAGCGCCGGCTTCACCGCGCTGGCCAACGTCAGCGGGCAGCCGGCGATCTCGCTACCCTTGGGGCAGAGTGATAACGGCCTGCCGGTGGGCATGATGTTCACTGCCCGGTTGGGTGGCGAGGACGTGTTGCTGCGCCTGGCTAGTCAGTTGGAGAAGGCTCATCCGTGGGCTGCCAGGCGCGCTTTCCTGTAACCCGACACCCCCCCTGTAGGAGCCAGGCTTGCCGGCGAACCAGGCGCCGCGGTGTATCTGCTGCACCGCGTCATCGTTGATCGTTCCCACGCTCCGCGTGGGAATGCCGCC
>NZ_APIO01000150.1:0-2098 GCF_000408945.1 Pseudomonas sp. G5(2012) | reverse complement strand
AGGTTGCGCAGGCGCTCGGCCATCAGGAAGGTGACGATGGGCCAGCCGACGAAGAAGCCGATGATGTAGATGAAGCCGTCATAGCCCTTGGTGAACACAAGGCTCGAGAGCCCCAGCAACGTGGCGGCAGACATGTAGTCCCCGGCGATCGCCAGGCCATTCTGGAAGCCTGTGATACCGCCTCCGGCGCTGTAGAAGTCGGCAGCGGAACGCGTACGACGGGACGCCCACCAGGTGATCAGCAAAGTGGCGAGGACGAAGACGAAGAACATGCCGATGGCATGCACATTGAGCGGTTGTTTCTCGGCAGTGATGGGGGCGGCGGTGGCCAGCAAGGGGCTGAAGGCGAGCAGGGCGAGTAGGGGTTTCATGCGCGGGTCTCCTGCAGGATCTGCGCGCTGAGCGCGTCGAAGCGGGTGTTGGCGGTGTGCACATACCAGGCGGTCAACAACCAGGACAGCAGGATAATCGCCACGCCAATCGGCATCCCGAGGCTCAGGTGGCTGCCGTCGTACATTGGCAAGTGCAGCCAGGCGGGTGCAAAGGCCACGACCATGATGAAGCTGTAATAAACGGCCAGGACCACGGCGCTCAGGGACCAGGCCAGCAGCGAACGCTGGCGCGTAAGTCGTTGGAAGTTGGGATTGGCCCTGACCTGGGCGCAGATCTGGACATGGTTCGGATGGTCAGTCGTCATCGTGAGGCTCCGCTTTTTTAATTGTTGTTTGTCGGCCTTTTGAGGGGCGTACGGGTACCCGGGCGACGTTCCGAAACGGAGCGTCACCTGAATGCTGCTGGAGTCGTTGCTGCCCTGGCGATCTTCCGGAGGCGAGGGGATGTTGATGGCGAAATCGGGTGCCAACAGTGGGCCCGCCGCATGAACCCGCGGTGGGTACGAATGCGACAGATTGCACTGCCGCGCAGTTGCCTTTTTTCGCCTTGAAAACAGGCTTTTGAGCCTGCATTCAGGCCGTCAGCCCTGATTGAAATCAGGGCCTTTCCGCTTGCGAAATGCTGCTGGTAAAACCAGGCTGGATGCGAGTATATGTTGGCTAGTTTCCAATAAGAATTGGCAGAAAAGCCTGATGAATATGCAAAATCGCACAACGCAAAACCAAGTGAATTGGGACGATATGCGTTTCTTTCTCGAGGTCGCCCGTGCGCGCACCGCCAGTGGCGCAGCACGCCGCCTGGGGGTCGACTACACCACGGTGTCGAGGCGCATCCGCGCCCTTGAGCAAAGCCTTGGCGCACTGCTTTTCGAGAAGTCCCGTGCGTCGGGTTTTGTCATGACGGTCGAGGGGCAACGCCTGATCAGTCACGCCGAATCATTGGAAAGTACATTGCTGGCAGCGTGCGAGCAGGTATCGGGAACCACCGCGGGGCTCGCCGGGCATTTGCGCATCGGCTGTACCGAAGCGTTCGGCTCCTGTTTCATCACCACGCAGATGAGCCATTTCATCATCCACTATCCGCACATCTCAGTGGACATCCTGCCGGTCCCGCACTTCGTCAACCTGTCGCGACGCGAGGCGGACATCGCCATCACCCTGGAGCGTCCTGAACGGGGGCCCTACGTGTGCTCGCGCCTGTGCGACTATCGCTTGCGCCTGTATGCGACACCGCAGTACCTGGCCGATCATCCACCGATTACCAGCAGCGAGGATTTGGCCAGTCACCCGTTCGTGACCTATGTCGAGGACCTGGCCTTCAGCTTCAAGCTGCTCTACCTGAACGACCTGCTGCCCGGCGCGCACAGCCGCCTGCGCAGCACCAGCGTAGTCTCCCAGTACCATGCGGCTTTGGAAGGCCGCGCGCTGGCCATTTTGCCCTGCTTCCTCGCCGGTCCCGACCCGCGCTTGTGTGAAGTGCTGCCGGATGAGGTCGAGGTCACTCGACAGTTCTGGATGTACTACAGCGAGGATCTGCGCAAGCTCAAGCGGATCACTCTGGTAGCCGACTATTTGCGTGCCTGCGCGGAACTCAATCAGCCGCTGCTGATGGGCGAGTCCCGTGTGATGGCGTACTTGCCGTCGCCCTGAATCCTGGGTTAACGCATTCAACCGTTCTTGACGATCAGGCGTGAGTTTCGTTCATT
>NZ_APIO01000149.1:0-8634 GCF_000408945.1 Pseudomonas sp. G5(2012) | reverse complement strand
TATTACTTCACCACCTTCAAACTTGGCCGCCCGCTGGGTCGCGGTGGCTCGCTGTCCGGAGGCGGAATATCATCATCCGGCTCGATCTCTTCCTCGTCCTCCATGGGCGACTCCAGATCGAACACCATGCCCTGGCCATTCTCCCGGGCGTAGATGCCCAGGATCGATGCGATAGGCACGTACAGGGTATGCGGCACCCCACCAAAGCGGCCTTCGAAGCTCACCGCCTCGTTGTCCATGTGCAAATGACGCACGGCCTGTGGCGATACGTTCAGGACGATCTGGCCATCACTGGCAAAGCCTTGCGGCACCTGCACCGAGGGATACTCGGAATTAACCAGCATGTGCGGGGTACAATCGTTATCAACAATCCACTCGTAGAGCGCGCGGACCAGATAAGGTCGACTGGAGTTCATATCGGCTCCTTAAGCCTTAGCGCATGTCGCGTTCGACACCAGACAGACTCGCCTGGAAAGCCTCACGCGCAAACTGGCGCTCCATATAATCAAGCAGCGGCTTGGCTGGCCGCGGCAGTTCTATACCCAGAATCGGCAATCGCCAGAGTATTGGCAATAGGCAGCAATCCACCAGGCTTTGTTCCTCACTGAGGAAAAATGGCTTGTCGGCAAACAGCGGCGAAACGCCTGTCAGGCTCTCGCGCAACTCTTTACGCGCCACTGCACGCGCCGCTTCCTTGGTCCGCGAATCCAGGATCAGATCCACCAGACCACACCAGTCACGCTGAATACGATGAATCAGCAAACGACTGTTGGCGCGCGCCACCGGATAGACCGGCAACAGCGGCGGATGTGGGTAACGCTCATCCAGATATTCCATCACCACCGTAGATTCCCACAGCGCCAGGTCACGATCGACCAGCGTCGGCAAGCTGCCGTAAGGGTTCACTTCGATCAGTTTAGGCGGCTGGCGACCAGCCTCCACATAAATGATCTCGGCGCTTACACCTTTCTCTGCCAGTACGATTCGCACTCGGTGGGAATAGTGGTCGGCGGGGTCGGAGTAACAGGCCAACCGATTGGTCACGCCCATGGCGATCCTCCTCGCTTGTTGAAATGATCGGAAGCGGAAAAACGAGCGCGCCCAGAGGGCGCCTCCCGTAACGCAGTACCTGGCTCACCAGGCTCGTTACCCTTTCAGAGGCGCCCTTGGGCGCGCGCGATTAACAGCAATTGCTTGAAGCTTTATCAGTGCACATCTTTCCAGTATTCGCGCTTGAGCAAGTAAGCGAATACGAAGAAGAACGCCAGGTACAGCAATACGTACGTACCGATGCGCTGATGTTGCAGCTTAACCGGGTTAGCCGAGTAAGCCAGGAAGGTTACCAGATTCTTGACCTTCTCATCGAACTGCTCTTCGGTCAGGGCACCACTCTTCGGCACAATGGTCAGCTGATCGCACGCTTCATGAGTCAGCGCCGTACCGGTCAGCGGATCATATTGCTTCTTGCCGTCCTCGACGATCTGAACCTGTTTGCAACCGACAACCTGGCGACCCTGCAGGCCGACCAGCACGTTAGGCATGCCCACGTTCGGGAAGACCTTGTTGTTCACACCCCACGGGCGCGACGGATCTTCATAGAACGACTTCAGGTAGTTGTAGAGCCAGTCGGTACCACGCACACGAGCGACCAGGGTCAGGTCAGGCGGTGCCGCACCGAACCAGGCCTTGGCGTCAGCTGGCTGCATGCCGATGTTCATGTGATCGCCGATCTTGGCGCCGGTGAACACCAGCTTGTCGAGCATCAGCTCATGGGGGATGCCGAGGTCATCGGCAACACGCTCATAACGCTGGAACTTGGCGCTGTGGCAGCCCATGCAATAGTTGGCGAACGTACGTGCGCCATCCTGCATGGCAGCCTTGTCGGAAACGTCGATATCGACCTTTTCCAGCTCCGGGCCACTCGATGTCGATGCGAAAGACAGTACAGGCATCGCCGCAAGAATCAGTACAGCAAATAGTTTTTTCATCAGCCAGTCACCCTTTCCGGAACCGGTTTGGTCTTCTCGAGCCTGGTATAGAACGGCATCAGGATGAAGTAGGCGAAGTACAGGAAGGTACATACCTGCGACAGCAACGTACGGCCCGGAGTCGGCGCCAGGACACCCAGCACACCCAGGATCACGAACGAAATGCAGAACACCCAGAGCCAGATCTTGCTCAGCCAGCCCTTGTAGCGCATCGACTTGACCGGGCTACGGTCCAGCCACGGCAGGACGAACAGCACGGCGATGGCCGCACCCATGGCGATCACACCCAGGAGCTTGTCCGGAACCGCACGCAAGATCGCGTAGAACGGCGTGAAGTACCAGACCGGAGCGATGTGCTCTGGGGTCTTGAAGGCGTTCGCCACTTCAAAGTTCGGCTTCTCGAGGAAATAGCCGCCCATTTCCGGGAAGAAGAACACGATCGAACAGAAGATGAACAGGAACACCACCACGCCGACGATATCTTTCACGGTGTAGTACGGGTGGAAGGCAATGCCGTCCAGCGGTACGCCGTTTTCGTCTTTGTATTTCTTGATGTCCACGCCATCCGGGTTGTTCGAACCGACTTCGTGCAACGCCAGGACGTGCAGCACTACCAGGCCGAGAATAACGATGGGCAGCGCCACCACATGCAAGGCGAAGAAGCGGTTCAGGGTGATGCCGGAAATCAGGTAGTCACCACGAATCCACTGGGTCAGGTCGTTGCCGATGACCGGGATCGCACCGAACAGCGAGATGATCACCTGGGCACCCCAGTAGGACATCTGACCCCACGGCAGCAGGTAACCCATGAAGGCTTCAGCCATCAGCGCCAGGTAGATCAGCATGCCGAAGACCCACACGAGCTCACGCGGCTTCTGGTACGAGCCGTAGAGCAAACCACGGAACATGTGCAGATAGACCACGATGAAGAACGCCGAGGCGCCGGTGGAGTGCAGCAGGCGCAGGATCGAGCCGTACTCGACGTCGCGCATGATGTACTCGACGGAAGCAAAGGCCTCTTCCGCCGACGGGGTGTAGCTCATGGTCAGCCAGACACCGGTGACGATCTGGTTGACCAGAACGAGCAGTGCCAGGGAGCCAAAGAAATAGAAGAAGTTGAAGTTCTTCGGGGCGTAGTACTTGCTGAGATGGTCTTCCCACATTTTGGTCGCGGGAAAGCGCGCATCAACCCAATCCATGAACTTGCTCATCACGCTTTCTCCGTATCGACGCCAACGACAATGATGTCATCGGTCTCATAGGAATGCGGGGGAACTGGCAGGTTCAAAGGCGCAGGTTGCGACTTGTAGACGCGGCCAGCCAGGTCGTAGTGGGAGCCGTGGCAAGGACAGAAATAGCCACCTACCCAGTCCTTGCCCAAGTCCGCGGGAGCGACTTCGGGACGGAAGGTCGGCGAGCAGCCCAGGTGCGTGCAGATGCCGATCAGCAGCAAAACTTCAGGCTTGATCGACCGCGTTTCGGGGTCGACATAGGTCGGTTGTGTCGAGTTCTTGGAGGTCGGGTCAGAAAGCTGGCCCTCGATCTTTTTCAGATTCCCCAGGATTTCCTCGGTACGGCGGACGATGAACACCGGCTGGCCGCGCCACTCAGCAATCATCTGCTGGCCTGGCTCGATCTTGCTGACATTCACCTTCACCGGTGCACCTGCGGCTTTCGCCTTGGCACTGGGAAACCATGACCCCACGAACGGGACCGCAGCCCCCACCGCTCCTGCAGCACCCACCACGGATGTGGCTGCTACCAAGAAGCGACGCCGGCCTGCATTCACGCCGTCATTGCTCATTCAGTCCTCTCCCATCAGCTTTGTGGCCTGTTAAATCAGGCATCTACTAAGTAAAACTCTGTACTTATAAAAATTTTGCCGAATGGTAATGAAAAGCCCCAATTCTGACAAGGTAATTACCCTGGGGCACCACTGCCAAGCCTTGTAGTATAGGGCCTCTGCTGATGTGGCAAGTTGTCACAGCGCAATTCTTCAAGAAAATTACACGCACAAAAAAACGCCCAGCTCCGTGAGGAAACTGGGCGTTCTTTTTTGAACGTGGAAGCGAATTAACGCTTCGAGTACTGCGGACGCTTACGCGCTTTACGCAGACCAACTTTCTTACGTTCAACTTCACGTGCATCGCGGGTTACGAAGCCGGCTTTACGCAGGGCGCTGCGCAGAGTCTCGTCGTAGTCCATCAGAGCGCGGGTGATGCCGTGGCGGATTGCGCCAGCTTGACCACTCACACCACCGCCGATCACGGTGACGTAGATGTCGAACTTCTCGACAGTCTCAGTCAATTCCAGCGGCTGACGAACTACCATGCGGGCAGTTTCGCGGCCGAAGAAATTATCCAGCGAACGATTGTTGATGGAGATGTTACCAGTACCCGGACGCAGGAAAACGCGTGCGGTTGCGGTCTTGCGACGGCCAGTGCCGTAATTTTGAGTCGCCGACATAATGAACTATTCCGTTAAATCTTCAGTTCTTGGGGCTGCTGAGCAGTATGAGGGTGTGCAGCGCCCGCATAGACTTTCAGCTTACGGTACATGTCGCGACCCAGCGGGTTCTTAGGCAGCATGCCTTTGACCGCGGTCTCGATCACGCGCTCAGGGGCCTTGGCGATCAGCTTTTCAAAGTTGATCGACTTGATGCCGCCCGGGAAACCGGAGTGGGAGTAGTACATTTTGTCAGTGGTTTTAGCGCCGGTAACACGGATCTGCTCGGCGTTGATTACGACGATGTAGTCGCCGGTGTCAACGTGAGGAGTGTACTCAGGCTTGTGCTTGCCACGCAGACGGCTCGCGATTTCGGTGGCCAGACGACCCAGGGTCTGACCAGCAGCGTCGACGACAAACCAGTCGCGCTTTACTGTTTCCGGTTTAGCAGTAAAAGTTTTCATTCTTTATAGCCTCAGGGGCCGCCCTGTAAATTAGACGGCGGATCTTACTGAATAGTGCGTACTTTGACAAGTCAAAGGCAGCCGGATACAGACGCTTTCGGGGGCTCGGGTCGGCGCGTCCGTTCAACGGCAAGATTCTTCGGCGGCGGCGCATCACTTCCACTGCAGAAAGAGGTGCGCAATTATGCAGATTGCGAAAAATAATTCAACCTGCTTTTATGATTGTTTTGCCCAAGGAGCTACCCGATGGAGTATCGCCAGCTAGGCCGAACCAACCTGAACGTGAGCGCAATCTGCCTCGGAACCATGACCTGGGGCGAGCAAAACAGCGAGGCAGACGCCTTCGCCCAGATCGAGCGAGCCAAGGACGCCGGGATCAACTTCATCGATACCGCTGAAATGTACCCGGTGCCGCCCAAGGCCGAAACCTATGCCAGCACCGAACGCTACATCGGCAATTACTTCACGAGCCGTGGCGATCGCAGCGACTGGATCCTCGCCAGCAAGATCGCCGGCCCCGGCAATACCATCGACTACATCCGCGACAAGAACCTGCGCCACAATCGCCAGCACATCACCGAAGCCGTGGACGCCAGCCTCCAGCGCCTGCAAACCGATTATATCGACCTGTACCAGTTGCACTGGCCGGAGCGCAGCACCAACTTCTTCGGCCAATTGGGCTACAAGCACAAGATCGAAGCCAACCTGACCCCCCTTGAAGACACCCTCGAAGCGCTGGACGAACAGGTCAAGGCCGGCAAGATCCGCCATATCGGCCTGTCCAACGAAACGCCGTGGGGCACCATGCGCTTCCTGGCCCTGGCCGAAGCCCGTGGCTGGCCGCGCGCGGTGTCGATCCAGAACCCGTACAACCTGCTCAACCGCAGTTTCGAGGTCGGCCTGGCGGAAATCGCCATCCGCGAACAATGCGGCCTACTCGCCTATTCGCCGCTGGCATTCGGTTTCCTGTCAGGCAAGTACGAAGGTGGGGCCCGCCCGCCAAAAGGTCGGCTGAGCCTCTACAGCCGCTTCAGTCGGTATTTCAACCCGCAGTCGGAAGCGGCCTGCAGCCGCTACGTTGCACTGGCCCGCGAGCACGGCCTGGACCCGGCGCAAATGGCCCTGGCATTCGTCACGCAACAGCCGTTCGTGACCAGCAACATCATTGGCGCCACGACACTGGAGCAACTGGACAGCAACATTGCCAGTTTTGATCTGAAGTTGTCGGATGAAGTGCTGGAAGGGATCGAGGCGATCCACAGGGATCATCCGAATCCCGCCCCTTGATTGATCAATAAATCGCCATCGCGGGCAAGCCCGCTCCCACAGTGAGCAGGGTGTTCACAAATGCTGTGTACAGCTCAAAACCTGTGGGAGCGGGCTTGCCCGCGATGGCGCCCTAGCAGTCGCCGCAAGATCAAAGCGACCGCGCAATAATCTCCTTCATGATTTCATTGGTCCCGGCATAGATCCGCTGCACCCGCGCATCCGCCCACGCCCGGGCGATCGGGTATTCCCACATGAACCCGTAACCGCCATGCAATTGCACGCACTCGTCGAGCACCTTGCACTGTAGGTCCGTGCCCCAATACTTCGCCATCGCCGCCGTCGGCACGTCGAGCTTGCCTTGCAGGTGCAACTCCAGGCAGCGGTCGACAAAGACCCGGCCGATCTGGATCTCGGTCGCCATCTCAGCGAGTTTGAAACGAGTGTTCTGGAAGTCGGCAATCACCTGGCCGAACGCCTTGCGCTCGCGGGTGTACTCCAGGGTCCATTGCAACGCCGCTTCAGCCGAAGCCAGCCCGCCGATGGCCACGGTGAGGCGCTCCTGCGGCAGTTCCTGCATCAGATAGGCGAACCCCATCCCGGCCTGGCCCAGCAGGTTTTCCCTGGGCACTCGCACGTCCTGGAAAAACAGCTCCGAGGTGTCCTGGGCCTTCATTCCGACCTTTTCCAGCCGCTTGCCCTTGTCGAAACCCGGCGTATTGGCTTCCACCAGAAACAGACTGGTGCCCTTCGCGCCCGCCTTGGGATCAGTCTTGGCCACGACGATCACCAGGTCGGCGAGGAAACCGTTGGTGATGAACGTCTTCGAGCCGTTGATTACATACTCGTCGCCGTCCAGCACGGCAGTGGTCTTCACGCCTTGCAAGTCGGAGCCCGCACCCGGCTCGGTCATCGCAATGGCACTGACCATCTCCCCGGAAACCAGTTTGGGCAGGTATTTGTGTTTCAGCGTTTCACTGCCGTAATGCAGGATATAGGGCGCTACGATGTCCGAATGCAGGGAAAAACCGATACCGGTCAACCCGAGGCGCCCTATCTCTTCGATAACCACCGCGCTGTACAGAAAGTCTGCCCCCAACCCGCCGTACTGCTCCGGCAGATGCGAGCACAACATCCCCGCCTCCCCCGCCTTGTTCCAGAGTTGACGGTCGATATAGCCCTGTTTTTCCCATTGTCCATGGAACGGCACCGCTTCTTTCTCGAGGAACGTTCGCACACTGTCGCGAAAAAGTTCGTGCTCGGAGCTGAACAAGGTTCTCGGAATCATGCGGCACCTTATCTTTGTTTTTAAAGGAATGGACCTTCAGAGACTAAGCCTGGCGCCCGATACAGGACACTGGACACATCCGACAAAAAATAAGACGATCCAGCCGTCTGGTGACCACTTTCCCCTATAAGAATAAAGTTGAATTATGTCTAACCAAGCCTCCACGCCCTTGCGGCGCGTCAGCATCCTGGCCATTGACCGGGTTTTCGCTTCCACCCTCATGCAGGCCAAGGACTTCTTCCACCTCGCCAGCCTGCGTTACGGCAAACAACTGGGCCACGGCCTGACGCCAGCGTTCGAAACCCGACTGGTCAGCCCCGACGGCAAACCGGTCAACACCTTCAGCGACGTAGTGATCCCGGTGGACGGCGGCCTGGAAAATGCCGACATCATCGTCATTCCCGCGTTCTGGGACGATTTCGAAACCCTGAGCAAACGTCATCCCGAGGTCCTGTCCTGGCTGCGCCAGCAACATGCGCGCGGTGCCGTACTCTGTGGCGAGGCCACCGGTGTGTTCTGGCTCGCCGAAGCCGGCCTGCTCGATGGCAAGGAGGCGACCACCTACTGGCGCTTCTTCAATGCCTTTGCAGAACGCTTCCCGAAGGTGCAACTCAATCAGGACAAGCACCTCACCGACGCCGACAACCTGTATTGCGCGGGCGGCACTACCTCGGCATGCGACCTGTACGTCTACCTGATCGAGCGCTTCTGCGGCGCCAACGTCTCCCAGGCCGTAGCACGAGACATCCTCTATGAGGTGCAACGCAGCTACTCGCCGGGAAGAATCGGCTTCGGCGGGCAAAAGCTGCATCAGGACGTGATCATCCTGCAGATCCAGCACTGGCTCGAAGAACACTTCGCTGACAAATTCCGTTTCGAAGACGTCGCCCGCGAACATGGCATGAGCATCCGCAACTTCATGCGCCGCTTCCAGACCGCCACCGGCGACAAACCCCTGCATTACCTGCAACGCCTGCGCATCGAAACCGCCAAAGGCTTGCTGTCCGGCAGCCGCAAGAGCATCAAGACCATCAGCTACGAAGTTGGTTACGACGATGCGAGCTTCTTCGCACGACTGTTCCGCCAACACACGGAGTTGTCGCCGAACCAGTATCGGCAGCAGTTCCAGCAAGCGGCCTGAACCTCAAGGCATTCGCAAAACACTGAGCTGCCGCAGGCTGCG
>NZ_APIO01000148.1:0-9056 GCF_000408945.1 Pseudomonas sp. G5(2012) | reverse complement strand
GGACAAGTCCCCTCGCCACAAAAGCTGTTCAGGCCATCCGTTTTTGCTCGAGCATCAAGCGCAACGCCAGTGCCGACAACACAAAGCCCATGAAATAACGCTGCAATGCCAGCCAGGTCGGATTGCTGACAAACCATGACGCGATGCCCGACGCGAACAGGGCGATCATCAGGTTCACGCAGAAACTGACGCTGATCTGGGTCAGGCCCAGGACGATACTTTGAGTGAACACCGAACCGTGCTCAGGGGTGATGAATTGCGGAAACACCGACAGGTAGAACACCGCAATCTTCGGATTCAGGGCGCTGGTGAGAAAACCCATGGTGATCAACTTGCGCGACGAATCCGGTGGTAGTTGTTGCGCTTCGAACGGCGAACGCGCTCCCGGTTTGACCGCCTGCCAGGCGAGCCACAACAGATACAGTGCGCCGGCCCACTTCAACACTTCGTAGGCCATCGGCACCGCCAGGAACACGGCGGTCAACCCGGCCGCGGCGGCGAACAGATGCACAAAGAAACCCGCGACCACGCCGAGCAACGAAGTGACCCCAGCCTTGCGGCCCTGGCAGATCGAACGGGAGATCAGGTAGATCATGTTCGGCCCCGGTGTCAGCACCATCAACAACGCGGCAGCGGCGAAAATCAGCAGGTCTTGAAGCGGGATCATGGGCGAAGTCCTTTGCGTAAATGATCAGGCGGTCGCGGTCAGCGAAGCTCGATAAAACGGCAGGATCAGGTCCCGTGTCAATGGCGCCAGAACGACACCACCGTCGGTACCCGGATCAATCCAGAGCACCTCTTCGATCTCGGCGGCCGGGGACACATCGGTGTCGATGGTCAGCAGAAACAGTTCGGCCTGTACGACAAAACCCGGTTCATTGGCGGCAGGGGCCGAGAACTGCCCGAGGAAAGTGGCTTGCGTCGGATCGATGACCAGCCCCAACTCCTCTTCCAGCTCCCGGGCCAGTGCGCTGGCCGGTTGCTCACGGGCCTCGATCTTGCCGCCCGGTTGCATGAATGCCTGGGTGCCGCGCTTGCGCACCAGCAGCGTACGGCCGTCCGGGCCGATCAACAGGGCGGCGGCGATGTGGATAAGTCCGCAAGATTGGGCAGCAAACGTCGACATGAAAAAAGGCCTTTGACTCAAAAGCGCCAAGGATCACATGTCCGCCACCGATTGTGTAGGAGTCGAGTTGATCGTTCCCACGCTCCGCGTGGGAATGCAGCCCGGGACGCTCCGCGTCCCAAATCAAAAGCCGAACGCAGAGCGTCCGTTGATGCATTCCCACGCAGAGCATGGGAACGAGCAGTCAACCCGCAGGAATCAGCAATTCCCGAAGACCGCTGGCATGCTCAACCCATTCCCCTGACAACTTCAGCCGCTGATCCTCCAGGTATCGATAATCCCGACGCGCCGCCGTCAACCGCTCCAGGTCCAGGTCCAGTGCAAACTGCCCCTCGTCACGCCCGGCCTCGAACAACAGCGTGCCCAAGGGATCCACCAACGCACTGCCGCCAGCAAACAACACACCGCCATCGCCCTCTTCCACCCGGTTGACCATCAGTGCAAACGCCTGGTTTTCCTGGGCTCGGGCCATGATCGCCGTGCGGTGAGTGGGACCGTAGGGGTCCATGTTGCCATTGGTCACCAATAACAATTCGGCACCCAGTTGCGCCAGGGCGCGTGCGGTTTCCGGGAACTCGATGTCGTAGCAGATCAGCAAACCAACTCGCACCCCGTTCCACAGGCAGGTGGCGAAGCGATCACCGGCTTCATACACGCCACGCTCCGACGGCCACAGGTGCGTCTTGCGATACTTGAGGGCGATACCCTCGGGGGTAATCAGCAACGTAGTGCTGTAGAACCGGCCGTTGTCGCGCTCGCTGGTGCCGATGACCACGGCAATGTTGCGATCACGGGCGGCTGCGACAATCGCACTGACGGTCGGGCCCTCCAGCGGTTCGGCAACCTCGGCCACGGACTCCGCGCACGGGAAGCCCATCAGGTGGCTTTCCGGGAACATGATCAGTTGCGTATCGGCAGCGCAGGCGTTGATCGCCACCAGGGCTCGTTCGAGGTTGTAAGCCGTGTCATTGTCACGGCCCGCCAATTGGGCGAGTTCGACTTTCATGGGGAGTCCTTGTTCTGAACGCCGGAAAGATTGCCCGGTCGTTGTGTGTGCGCCAGTATGCGCAGCAAGCACGCGGTCGAAAATCACGCCGCCGGGGTAACACGATAGGGGTAGAGGCATGACACTCGCGTTGGACGACATCGCCTGGCACCGCTCGGTCGGGCAATTGATCGATGCCTTGGACAAGCCCAATTTCTGGACGCAGTTGGTGCGCTTGCTGGATCAATACGTGCCCTGCGATAGCTGGGTGGCCTTGCTGTTCAGCGCCGACCAGCACCCACAGGTGTTTGCTGAATGCCCAGGCATTGACGCCAGCCCCGACCCGCTGTTCCAGGATTACCTGCGCGGCCTGTACCTGCTCGACCCGTTCTATATCGCCTGCCGCGAGCAGTCGCGCAGCGGTTTGTATCGCCTGTCGGAAGTCGCGCCGGAGCAGTTCGAACTCACCGAGTACTATCAACGATACTTTCGTGTGAATGTCGTGGCCGACGAAATACAGTTTAATTGCCAACTGGAGGGCGATCGCACCTTGTGCCTGTCACTGGGCAGCCAGCAACGCTTCAGTGCGCAGCAGATTGCCCTGCTTTCGCTGATCCAGCCCTGGGTGCTCGGGTTGTTGCGCCAGCGCCTGCCCTACGAGACCAACGAAGTGCTGGCGGCCTCTGCCCCCGCGCCGGTACAAGGCGACTGGCGCGTGCAACTGGAAGCTTCGGTGCAGCAACTCATGGGCGCACAATTGACCGCCCGGGAGCTGGATGTCGGGCGCTTGATGCTCAGCGGCTGCTCCAGCAAGGAAATCGCCCGCAAACTGGAAATCTCCATCGAGACCGTGAAAGTCCATAAGAAACACATGTACAGCAAGCTGGGGATCAAGTCCCAGTCCGAGCTGTTTTCGATTTTTCTCCAGGCACAAAACGCCTGAAAAGATCGCAGCCTTCGGCAGCGCCTAAAAAGGCAAGCCATGCACCCACCTGTAGGAGCTGCCGAAGGCTGCGATCTTTAAAAACCGAGTCCGAACCCAAGGAAACCGTATGAGCCTGTCACTCCTGAGCCGCTACGCCTTCTTTGCCGTCTGCGTAATTTTCACTCTCGCCAGCCTGCCCTTCCTCGATCACGACTGGCTCTGGCCAATCACTGTCGTTACCGGCATCCTCAGCCTGATCGGCATTTTCGATCTACTGCAAAGCCCCCACGCGGTGCGCCGCAATTACCCGATCCTGGGCAACATCCGCTACCTGGTCGAAGCGATTCGCCCGGAAATCCGTCAATACCTGCTCGAATCCGACAGCGACGCCCTGCCCTTTTCCCGCGCCCAGCGCTCGCTGGTCTATTCCCGCGCCAAGAATGAGAGCGCCGACAAACCGTTCGGTACCTTGATCGACGTGTACCAGTCCGGCTTTGAATTCATCGGTCACTCGATGCGTCCCGCCCCCTTGAGCGACCCCAGCGGTTTCCGCGTCACCGTCGGCGGCCCGCAGTGCTCCCAGCCGTATTCGGCGTCGGTGTTCAACATCTCGGCCATGAGCTTCGGCTCGCTCAGCGCCAACGCCATCCGCGCGCTGAACCAGGGCGCCAAGCTCGGCAACTTCGCCCATGACACCGGTGAAGGCAGCATCAGCCCCTATCACCGCGAACACGGCGGCGATCTGACGTGGGAGCTGGGCAGCGGATATTTCGGTTGCCGCACGGCCGACGGGCGCTTCGACCCGGAACGCTTCGCCGCTCAAGCACGAACACCTCAAGTGCGGATGATCGAAATCAAGATGAGCCAGGGCGCCAAGCCGGGCCATGGCGGGATCCTGCCCAAGCACAAGGTCACTCGGGAGATCGCCGACACCCGCGGCATTCTGATGGGCGAAGACTGCATCTCACCGTCACGCCACAGCGCGTTTTCCACGCCGATAGAGCTGATGCATTTCATCCAGCAATTGCGCGAGTTGTCCGGCGGTAAACCGGTGGGCTTCAAATTTTGCCTGGGGCATCCGTGGGAGTTCATGGGCATCGCCAAGGCCATGTTGGAGACCGGCATTCTCCCGGACTTCATCGTCGTCGACGGCAAGGAAGGTGGCACCGGTGCCGCGCCCGTGGAATTCACCGACCACATCGGCGTGCCGATGCGCGAAGGTTTGTTGTTCGTGCACAACACCCTGGTGGGATTGAACCTGCGGGACAAAATCAAGCTCGGCGCCAGCGGCAAGATCGTCAGCGCGTTCGATATCGCCAGCGTGCTGGCCATCGGCGCCGACTGGGCCAACTCGGCGCGTGGGTTCATGTTCGCCATCGGCTGCATCCAGTCGCAAAGCTGCCACACCAACAAATGCCCGACCGGCGTCGCCACCCAGGATACGTTGCGCCAGCGCGCGCTGGTGGTGCCGGACAAGGCCCAACGTGTCTACAACTTCCATCGCAACACCCTCAAGGGCCTGGCTGAGATGCTTGCTGCCGCGGGCCTTGAACACCCATCGCAGCTGTCGGCCAAGCACTTGGTACGGCGCATGTCGGCGACCGAGATCAAACTGTTCTCGCAGCTGCATGTGTTCCTTAAACCAGGAGAGTTGCTGACCGGTGAAATCAATGGCGAGTTCTACTCGCGGATGTGGCAGATGGCACGGGCGGACAGTTTCGAGCCCAATGAGGTGGCGGCGGCCTGACCTTCGCGGCCCCGACATTGCGCGTCACCAACGCAGCGATTTGATCGGGGCCGGCTCCTTCATGACGATGAAGCCGTAATCGCCAATCAGGTAAATCCGGTAGAACTGGCTTTCCACCAGCGGTGTGTAGTCTAGATAACCCACCCGTGTCGCGTTGCGCCGCTCCTTCTCCGCCACCACGTTGGTGATGCCCACTTTCGGCAGGTTTTCAGCCAGCATGTAGAAGTCGACGTTCAGCAGATAATGCAACACCGGCAGTTGCTTGAACGAACCCGCGGCTCCCAGCAGCCAGTGATCGGAATAGGTCACCGACATGTAGATGCGTTTGGCCTCACGCAAGGGTTGATGGCTGACAATGTCGCGTTCAAGGCTATTCAGCGCACTGCTGGCGAAGGTTTTCTGCACCGTCAGGACCCGGCCATAGGCAAACGACAACGACAGCATGGCCAGCAGCGGTACCAGCAACAGCAGCGGCAGGCGGTCATGCAGCATTGCCAGCGCCAGATGACTCAAAAAGAACAGCAGCACCAGTAACACCGCAAACCCCATCAAGGTCCTGGCGCCTTCGTTGAAGTCGCGAAAGAACAGCGCGACACCGGACACCAATAACACCACAACCGGTACGGACAGAAGACACAGCAGGCCGATCAGGAGCTTCTTCGATCCGCTGTCCTTACGCTTGATAATCTCCAATGCCAGACAAACAGCACCGGCAACGGCGCACAGCAACAACCCGGCAGACAGCCAGGCAAATCCGCCATGGAACAGCAGCACGACTTTTTCCAGCACTCGCGCGATGTTCATGTGGATTTGCAGCAAAGGCTGCGTTGACCCGTTGAGCAGCAACGTACGGTCCTGTCCCATGAAGGGAAATGCACTGACGCCGTAAATCAGCCAGCCGAGAAGCAGCTGGGCGATCCTCCAGCCGATCAAGCCGCCCCACCGCTCCCAGGCCACTTGGTCATTGACTGCCCTGAGCACTTCCAGACAGCACAGGCCAAGAAACACATTGATGCTGACTTGATACAAGCCCAGCGCCAGCGCGATCAGGAAGGAAGGCACCAGCCATTGCAAAATACGTGAAGGGTGATGAAACGTGATGGCGTAGATCACCGCCACCACGCTCAGTGTCATGACCGGACCGTCGTATTGATAGGTCAGGTTTTGCAGGAAGAACGGGTTGTACCAGAGCGGCAACAGCACCAGGCAACAGGCAACGGTCGGTTGGCGGAAGCGATGAAAGGTCAGGCTGGTCAGTGCCCAGGACATGACCAGGGTGGCGATCAACAGCGGCAGGGGAAAGATGTTCGGCGCGCCGTTGCTGAAGGTCAGCGCTTTGTAGAACAACTCGGCGAACAATCGCCCTTCCTTTGCCCAGGCCATACCGGCCGAGAGCGAACGCCAGTTGTCATCGATGTAGGGAAAATCCGCGAGGATCAGCGGCAGGACATACACAAAGGTCGCGAACAGAAAAAACAGCCAGGCCTGGCGGCGAGTGAGTTCCTTGATGAAGAAATCGCTGAACCTGCCCATCTAGGGTGTGCGCCTGTCTTTGCCGCCAACGATGTCCTTGATCACATAGCGCGGCCGGTGCTTGGCTTCGATGTAGATCCGGCCGACGTATTCGCCGAGGATACCAATGCCGATCAGCTGCACACCGCCGAGAAACAGGATAGCAGTCATCAACGAGGGGTAACCGGGCACGCTGTTCCCAAAGAAAATCTTGTCCAGCACCATGTACACCGCGTAGAGCACCGCAAAAATCGAAATCCCGCCGCCGACGTAAGTCCACAGGCGCAGCGGCACGGTGCTGAACGACGTCACACCCTCCAGTGCCAGGTTCCACAATTTCCAGACGTTGAACTTGCTACTGCCTGCCACACGCTCGGCCCGCTCGTATTCCACCACCACCGTGTTGAACCCGGCCCAGGACAACACGCCTTTCATGAACAGTTGATGCTCGGGCAAGGTGCGGATCACGTCCACCACCTTGCGGTCCATGAGCCGGAAATCACCGACGTTCTCTTCGATCCGGGTGTAGGAAATTCGATTCAACAGGTGATAGAACAGCGCCGCGCTGTGGCGCTTCAAGTAACTGTCGGAGGTGCGGTCGCGGCGCTTGGCCAGAACCACGTCCGCGCCTTGTTGCCATTGTTCGATCAACAGCGGGATGACACTGATCGGGTCCTGCAGGTCGACGTCCATCGGGATGACCGCATCGCCGCTGGCATATTCCAGCCCGGCAAACAGCGCCGGTTCCTTGCCGAAATTGCGCGAGAAATTGATCAGCATCACCTGTTCGTCCACCTGCGCCAGGGCCGCGGCCTGTGCGGCGGTGCCATCGGTGCTGCCGTCATTGATAAACACGATCTCGACCTCGGCACCGTCGAGTTTCAACTCACGTCGTACCGCCTGGTAAAACAGGTTGATCGCCTGTTCTTCGTTGAACACCGGGACGATAAGCGAAACCTTCATGAATCACGCTCACGAAACACCACGTATTTGGAAAACAGGAACCCCAGCACCAGGCTCAGGCCGGAAAACAACGCCACGGTCAGCAGGCCATGCAAGCGCCAGACATCGCCGGCATGACCGACGCCGAAGCTGAGCGCACCCATCGCCAGCATGAACGACAGGTAGCCGCCTACCGACGCCTTGGCGTCAAAGGTATAGAGCGCGTTCATATAAAAGGAAAACGAGGCCGCGACGCAAAAGGCCGCCAGGTTACTGGCCGCTTGCGTGAAGCCGGCAGCCACGCTCAAGAGAAAAAAGATCTGCCAGTGAATCAGCGTGTTTGCAACGCCAATCACCGTGTAGCTGGACAAGCCTTTGCATGAAAGCCTCATGTAACGCTCCTGCGACAGAACGCTGAACACACAGGTATTTGAGCTTGTCTACTGTCAGAAATCGCAGGTCGGCCAACCTTTCAGACCAGCGGTCAGGACTTGCAATCAGGGCAGGAGACATTCCGAAATACCCCGCCTTTGCAATTGCCGGCGAATCAGTCCACCCTGCGCGCCGCCAATATGTGGCGCGCAACTTTTTGCGCCTTTGGCTAATCCTTTGTTCAATACCTGTCTACGAGCCTGACGTCATGACGCTAGCGCGCGATCACCGGATCGATTTTTTTCGCGGCCTGGCACTGATCTTCATTTTCTGGGATCACGTGCCCCACAACCCTTTGGGTCAAATCACGCTGCGCAACTTCGGGTTCAGCGATGCCGCCGAAGTCTTCGTGTTCCTCGCCGGTTACGCGGCCGTACTGGCCTACGGCAAAGTCCTGGCGCGCGAAGGCTTTTTGATCGCCTGTGTGAAAATCCTGCGCCGCGCCTGGGTGCTCTATGTGGTGCACATCTTCCTGCTGGCAATGCTGATGGGCATTGTATTTTTCGCCAACAGCCACGTGGAAACCCGCGACCTTGTGGAAGAAATGGGCATGCATCATTTCATCAGCGACCCTCAGCAGGCCCTGATCGATGAGTTGTTGCTGCGTTTCAAACCGAACCTGATGGACCCGCTGCCGCTGTATATCGTGCTGCTGGCGGGCTTGCCGCTGGTGCTGCCGATATTGGTACGCAAGGCCTGGCCGGTGGTGGCGGTGTCCTTTGCGCTGTACATGACGGTGCCGTTGTTCGGCTGGAACCTGGCAGCGATCAAGGATGGCGTCTGGTACTTCAACCCCGTGGCCTGGCAACTGCTGTTTGTCCTTGGCGGTGCGGCGGCGATGCATGCTCAACGCCCTCGCGTGCCCGACACCCGGCCGCTGGTGCGCCAGCCGTTGTTCATGATGGCGGCGGTGTATTGCGTAATCGCCGCGGTGCTGACCATCGCCTGGCGCTGGCCGCAGGTCCACGACGCCCTGATGCCCGCCAGCCTGGGCAATCTGCTGTACCCGATCAGTAAGACCAACCTGTCGCCTGTGCGTCTGCTGCACTTCCTGGCGTTGGCCTACGTCACCGCGAAACTGTTGCCCAACACCGGCTGGACGCAAAACTGGCTGGCGCAGCAGAGCTGTCGCATGGGGCGTTTTTCGTTGGAGATTTTCTGCCTGGGCGTGTTGCTGGCGCCTCTGGCGGACATGCTCAATGCGCTGACCGACGATGCGTTCGCCATGCAGATTTTTACCGCGTTGGTGGGGGCCGGGTTGATGGCGTTGCTGGGGGCGTGGCTTGAGTTCAACAAGCGCTTGAATCGACCTGTCCCGGCGGTCACCGCCTTGTAAAAAAAGCCGTGTTTAAGAGCTGGATTGGGGGGATATCCATTGCTGCGGTAA
>NZ_APIO01000147.1:0-28586 GCF_000408945.1 Pseudomonas sp. G5(2012) | reverse complement strand
CAAGCCGGCTCCTACAAGGGGGGGCGGTCAACAAAAAAGGAGTAGGCCGTGCTTGCGACGGCGTTAGTGTTGGTGGCGGCGCTGTTGCATGCGGCGTGGAATACCCTGATCAAGTTCAGCGCCGAGCGTTTGCTGGTAGTGGCCTGCATGGACAGCGTGGCAATGCTCTTCGTCGCGCTTATGTTGCCGTTCGTGGCGCTGCCGCCATTGGACATCTGGCCGTGGATTCTCGCCTCGGCAGCCTTCGAGTTGCTCTACCGTTATTTGCTGATCCAGGCTTATCGGGTCGGCGACCTCGGGCTGGTCTATCCGCTGATGCGGGGGTTGTCGCCGCTGGTGGTGCTCGCGCTGACCCTGGTTTTTGCCGGGGAAGTGCTGACCCACCAGCAGATCTTCGGAATTCTGTTGATCCCGCTTGGCATGCTGTGCCTGCTCTGGC
Source organism: Pseudomonas sp. G5(2012) (assembly GCF_000408945.1). NCBI lineage: Bacteria > Pseudomonadati > Pseudomonadota > Gammaproteobacteria > Pseudomonadales > Pseudomonadaceae > Pseudomonas > Pseudomonas sp. G5(2012). Next base: position 28,147 of record NZ_APIO01000147.1, on the reverse strand, counting down.
AGGGGGGAGGCGGCGCTCGCTTGCCGTGGTCGATGCTGCCTGTGGTCGCGCTGATCGGCTTGTGCATCGGTTGCTACACCTTCATCGATGGCCAGGCCTTGCGGCGCTGGTCGCATCCACTGGATTACCTGGTCTGGGTGACATTGCTCAGTGCCTGGCCGTTTCCGTTGCTGGCCTGGGTGAGCAAGCGGCCGGCGTTCAAGCTGTTCTGGCGTGAGCAATGGCGATTGGGCCTGGCGGTCGGATTCTGCGTGTTGTTCAGCTACGCTCTGGTGCTGTGGGCCATGCAGCTGGGCTCCATTGCCGAAGCGGCGGCCTTGCGCGAGATCAGCGTGATCCTGGTGGTGCTGTTCGGCATGCGTTACCTGAAAGAACCTTTCGGCGGGCCAAGGCTACTGGCCTGCGGGCTGGTTCTGGTTGGCATGCTGGTAATGAAATTTTGACGGGTCTAAACGTGAGAAAGGGACTGCTTCATGAATGTTGCTCTGTGGTGCATTTTAATTGCGATCATCCTGCCGTATGTGTGTACGGCGGTGGCCAAGATCAGCGGTGGATACGGTTTGAGACACAATCACGATCCGCGGGGATTTCTTGATTCCCTGGAGGGCTTGGGCAAGAGGGCACATGCCGCGCAACTGAACAGCTTCGAAGTGGCCCCGGCGTTCGCGGCGGCAGTGCTCGTGGCGCACCTGGTCGGCAATGCGGAGCTCGTGACCCTCAATGTGCTGGCGGTGTTGTTCATCACCAGTCGCCTTCTCTTCATCATTTTCTATCTGGCGGACTGGGCGACCTTGCGGTCGTTGGTGTGGTTTGTGGGGATGGGGCTGATCGTCAGTTTCTTTGTCGTGTCGGTTTAAGGGCAAGATCAAAAGATCGCAGCCTCGTTTCACTCGACAGCTCCTACAGGGATTGAGTGCATCCGCGATAATGCGGCGGATGAGGTCAATGTAGGCGCTGTCGCAGGCTGCGATCTTTTGACTTTAAAGCTTGTCGGCGACTTGCGGCACTTGCGGCAGCGCCGCGCCTTTGGGCCACAGCATCCAGATCTGCCCCTGCTGCTTCATGTCGCCAGCCAGTTGCCCGGCCGCCTCGCCAGTACCCCAGAACAGATCCGCACGAACCTCGCCAGCAATGGCGCCGCCGGTGTCCTGGGCTGCCACCGGGCGTACCAGTGCAGTGCCATCCGGTTTTGTGGTGGATAACCACAACAGGCTACCCAGCGGAATCACTTTGCGATCCACCGCCGCGCTATAACCGGCCGTCAACGGCACGTTCAGCGAGCCGCGCGGGCCTTCGTTGCTGTCCGGGTTCTGGGTGAAAAACACGTAGCTTGGGTTGCTGCCGAGCAGTTCTGGAATACGCGCTGGGTTGGCCTTGGCCCAGTTGCTGATTGCGCCCATGGTCACGTCTTCTTTCTTCAGCTCGCCTTGCTCCACCAACCAGCGTCCGATCGGTCGATAAGGGTGGCCGTTCTGGTCGGCGTAAGCGATTCGCAGCTGACGACCGCTGTCGAGCTGGATACGACCCGATCCCTGGATTTGCAGGAACTGCAGGTTCATCGGATCGGTCAACCAGGCCACGACGGGAGCCTTGACCCCCTTGCTGCCGATGGTCGCTGCATCGTCGTAAGGCTTGAGCACGCGGCCTTCAAGTCGGCCGCGCAGGCGTTTGCCCTTGAGTTCCGGGTAGATGCTGTCCAGCGAGACGATGATCATATCTTCAGGCACGCCATACACCGGGACGTTCGCCTTTGCGGTTTGGGTCAGGCTGCCGGGGTAGACCGGTTCGTAGTAGCCAGTGATCAAGCCGTTGGGATTGTCGTTGGCGGCGCGCAGGCCGTAGACATCCAGGTTCTGCTTGAGAAAACCACGGATGTCGCTGGCACTCTGCGGCACGTTGGTCGCCGCTGCGCAGGTGGCGCCCCAGACCGGGTCAGCCTTGAGTCGGGTGCAGGCGCTGCGCCAGGAGCCGAAACCGGCAACGAGGTCATTGTCGGAGACTGCCGGCAACGCTTCCCAAGTGGCGCTGGAGTAGGTGGCCAGGGCGTGGGTCTTCGGTTGTTTGTCTTCGCCACCGGTGCAGCCAGCGAGCACGGCCACAATCGGAAGCGTCCAGGCCAGGGGGTGACACCAGGCCTTGAAACGGCTGTTCATGGAATATTTCCTTTGCCGGTTGCCTGAGCGTCGTGTGCACTCATGCAACCCGTATTGATAATAGGGGTATTGGTGTTTGCCGGTGACGCGAGGATACTGGCCCCCGTTTTCCGTGACCTGAAGCCACCATGACTCTTAAAAGACTTTCTGTTGTATTGCTGGCCTGCCTGACGCTTTGCGCTTGTGGCGGCGTCGATCCCAACTCGCCCCTCGGTCAGCGAAAGGCCATTTTCAAGCAGATGCTCAAGACCGGTGAAGACCTGGGTGGCATGTTGCGTGGCCGTATTGCGTTCGATGGCCCGAAGTTCGCTGACGGCGCGGTGAAACTCGATGCGCTGTCCCATGAGCCATGGAAACATTTCCCGCAGGTGCGTGAAGAAGACCACACCAGTGCCAAGAATGATGTCTGGGAGAAGCAGGCACGCTTTGAGCAAATGGCTCGCAGTCTTGAAGCGGCCACGGGCGAGCTGGTGATCGCCAGTCAGGTTCAACCCTACAAGGCCAGTAACCTGGGGCCGGCGGTACAGAAGGTCGAAGATGCCTGCAGTGCGTGCCATAAAGAATTTCGGGATCATTGATCAACGATACCCGGTCTGATGTCTTCGCGAGCAGGGGCATGCGGTCAACTGTGGGGGCGAGCCTGCTCGCGAAGGCGGATTTTGCAGCACCAGGGATTGCCGATCTTTACCTGTTCTTATTTATCCAGCTCGTCCACCGCTTCCTGCAATTCCTTGCGGGACTCGGCGAGTTTGTCCTTGCGCTTGTTGATCTTCTCGGGGTCGCCTTGTTTCATGGCTTTATCAAGGTCGGCCTGACGCTTGCTGACTTCGTGCTTGGCGTCGAGCACCTTGTTTTCCCGTTCTTTCTTCAGCGAGGCATCAGTGCAATTGGCGCTGACTTCGCTCAAGGCTTTCTCCAGGCCAGCCTGCTGGTCGGCATTGCCGTGGGATTTGGCCAGTTCGATCTGATTGATGATGCCTTGTTTCTTGGCGGCGCAGCCGGTCAGGCCTGGGGCGTCTTCGACGGCCATCAATGGAGTGGCCATAACGCTGCAAAGGGTCAACAGGACCAGTGGTGGAAGAAATTTCATAAAAGCTCCAGGTGAAAAGGCATACGTGTCGATGCAGCGATGGCACGTTTGAGCCCATCGGGACTTCAGGGTTCCCGGGCGCATGGGCATCACCGGGGCTAAAGCTAAAAACCGTCTATGGCAGCCCGGCGAAGTGTTTCACTCAGCGCCACGACCTGCGGATCGCGAAAAAATGCGCTTAATTGTGCGGCGCGTCCTGGTCCGATGTCGGGTTGGGCCTGCCATTGCTCGATGTCTCGTTGTGCCAGCTCCCGCCATGAGTCGCCCAAGTGTGCCTGGCCGATCGGCGGCATACCCAGGGCTTTGAGCCAGCGGGCGAGTGGGCGTTGCCGGGCATTGTCGAAACTGCTGGCCAGCCGAGTAGCGCTGCGCTCGCCGAAACCGTCAATGTTAGCAAGCTCTTGGGCATCGAGGGTCAACCAATCCAACAGGCCGTTCAGGTGACCTGTTTCAAGAAGTTTTTCCCATGTGCCGGGGCCGACATGGGGCAGGTCCAATCCGTGTTTGCCGCTGAGCCATGTCAGGCGTGCGAGAAACTGGCTTTGGCATCCCGGCGTCGGCTGCCAGCAGCTCAATGGGTGAAAGTCGGCAGCCAGCGGTACGTTCATCTCAGGGCGCTCGGTATTGCGCAGCACAACGCCATCGAGCCTGGGAATGGTCAGGCCGGCCAGGCTGATGGCGACCTGGTCGCCCGCTCGGATATCCAGCGTTTGCCAGCGTTGCAAGGAGCTCACGCTGACGCGCTTGATCTGCTGGTCATCGAGCGTCACCGGGATCAACTCCAGCACGGGGGTGATCCGTCCCGTGCGACCAATCTTGAAATGAACTTTTCGTACCTCGGCCAGTGCCTGGGCAAAGGGATACTTCCAGGCAACGATCCAGTATGGCGCTTTTGCCTGCCAGCGTTCGGCGGGCGGGCGCTGCTCTTGGCGCAGGACAATCCCGTCGCTGGCAAACGGCAGGGGCGAGCGATACCAGTGATCACGCCAGTACTCGACTTCGGCTATTGAACTGATGGCCTGGGTGTACTGTGCGGAACTGGAAAAACCGAGTTTTTCCAGTTCCGCGATACGGGCCGGCAAGCTCGTCGGACCGTGGGGCCATTCCCAGGCAAACAGGCCGATCCCCTCGGCCTGCTCGACGCTCAATGTCTTGCGGGCCATCAAGCCGGCTACCGTGCCGCGGGCGTTCAGGCTGCCGGCGATGGCTTGTACATGGTCAGCGAGGCGCCAGTAGAGCTCGCCCTGTACCACCAGGTCCCGTGGCTCGGACAGGCGTTGAGGAATGGCGCCGACCTGGCGGGCCGAGTCGGTCCAGTCCTGACCATGCACACCATCGCCGCGACTGATCGCCTGGACCAGCAGGCCATTGCGGTAGACCAGGGTCACCGCCACGCCGTCGACCTTGGGCTGGGCCCAGACCTGAGTTCGACCCAGCAGCCAATGCTCGACGGCACCCGCATCTGGCAGTTTTTCCAGGCCGGTATGCGGCACTGGATGGGCCAGCGGACCGCTCGCGGTGCGCAATGGATCGGTGGCCGAGCCGGGGCTGAAGCATTGGCGCCATTGGCTCAGGCGCGCGAAGGACTGATCGTAGAGTTCGTCGGCGATCAGCGAACGGCCTTCGCGGTGATAGCTGTCATCCCAGAGGTCGATTTGTTTTTGCAGCGCGGCGAGTTCTTGTGCGGCACGCGCGGGCGGCCAGGCAGGGCATTCGCCAGCAGCACTGTTCAGGCACAGGCAGGTCAGGAGTAAGCCGGTCAGCAGGCGGGGCAGCATAGTGAGCTTCCTTGCTCGATAGAGGTGCCTGAAGGTTAGTCAGCGGCGGGCTGATGGGTGTGCCGCTGTTTTTCGGAGTGTTTCAACCTACTAAGTTTTCATCCATAAAAAAGCCCCGCACGGCGGACCGTGCGGGGCTTCAGGTACCACCGGGAAGTCTTACAGGCCGGCAGCCGTGCGCAGGTGTTCGGCGCGGTCGGTCTTTTCCCAGGTGAAGGTGGTGAAGGTGTCATCACCAACCGTCTTGGTTGCCGGGGTGCGACCGAAGTGGCCGTACGCAGCGGTTTCCTGGTACATCGGGTGCAGCAGGTCAAGCATGGTGGTGATTGCGTAAGGACGCAGGTCGAACACTTCGCGGACCAGCTTGACGATCTTGTCGTCGCTGATCTTGCCGGTGCCGAAGGTGTTCAGCGAGATCGAAGTCGGCTGGGCAACGCCGATGGCGTAGGACACCTGAATCTCGCAGCGCTCGGCCAGGCCGGCGGCAACGATGTTCTTGGCCACGTAACGACCGGCATAGGCAGCCGAGCGGTCAACCTTGGATGGATCTTTGCCGGAGAACGCACCACCACCGTGGCGGGCCATGCCACCGTAGCTGTCGACAATGATCTTGCGGCCGGTCAGGCCACAATCGCCCACCGGGCCACCGATGATGAACTGGCCGGTCGGGTTGATGTGGAACTGAGTGTCCTTGGACAGCAGTTCGGCAGGCAGCACGTGCTTGACGATCAGCTCCATCACGCCTTCGCGCAGGTCTGCGTACGACACTTCCGGGTTGTGCTGGGTCGACAGGACAACCGCGTCGATGCCGACAACCTTGCCGTTTTCGTAGCGGCAGGTCACTTGCGACTTGGCGTCCGGACGCAGCCAAGGCAGCAGGCCGGATTTACGGGCTTCGGCCTGGCGTTTCACCAGCTGGTGCGAGAACGTGATCGGTGCAGGCATCAGCACGTCGGTTTCGTTGCTGGCGTAGCCGAACATCAGGCCCTGGTCGCCGGCGCCCTGATCTTCAGGCTTGGCACGGTCGACGCCCTGGTTGATGTCAGGGGACTGCTTGCCGATGATGTTCATTACGCCGCAGGTCGCACCGTCGAAGCCGACGTTGGAGCTGGTGTAGCCGATGTTGGTGATGACGTCACGAACGATCTGCTCCAGGTCAACCCAGGCCGAGGTGGTGACTTCGCCAGCGATGATCGCCACGCCGGTTTTCACCAGGGTCTCGCACGCCACGCGCGCGAACTTGTCTTCAGCGATGATGGCGTCCAGCACCGCATCAGAAATCTGGTCGGCGATTTTGTCCGGATGCCCTTCAGACACGGACTCGGAGGTGAAAAGGGAGTATTCGCTCATCTCGATGTTTTCCTGAAATTACCGATGGTGAGTGTCGCCAGCCGACCGCTGAAAATGGCGGACCTGAATCTGGAAACCATTACGTAAGCCTACATAGAGGCTTTCTCCGGGGACGAGCCCCGCAGCGGTGGCCCAACGGGCCAGATCGTCCTGTTCAAACCCCAGCCAGAGATCACCGCAGGCCTCCTTGGCCCAACTCTGGTTGTGGCTACATAATTCTGTCACCAGCAGGCTGCCGCCCGGTTGCAGCAAATTGGCCATGTGCTTGAGCGCATCGGCCGGCGCGGCAAAGTGATGCAATACCATGTTCAGTACAACGCAATCGGCCTTGAGACTGACGCCGTTCAGGGCATCGGCCAGTTGCAGGTTAACGTTAGTCAGCGAATCGCGTTCGCACACCTGGCGTGCCAGTTCGAGCATGACCTGGCTATTGTCCAGTGCCGTGACCTGAGTGAAGCGGCGCGACAGTTCCGGCAGGAATGCACCGTCGCCGGGGCCGACTTCGATCGCCGTGGCAGCGCTGCCGAAGCTCAGCTTGTCGAGCAGGGCCACCACGCTCTCGCGGTACTGTGGCAGGCCAGCGATCAAGTCTTGCTGGGCGCGAAATTTCTCGGCGACCCGTGAGAAAAAGTCCTGGCTGGCCGCCTCGCGTTGCTTGTGAACCTGGGTGATGCGCATTTGCACGTCGACCGGCAAACGCAGGTTATCCACTTCCTCGAGCAATGCCGCGTGCAATTTTCCCCCCGGCAACTCAGTGTGTGGCAGGGCGCGACGGTAGAAAATCGCATTGCCTTCACGGCGGGTCGCTACCAGATCAGCCTGGGCCAGCACCTTGAGGTGATGGCTCATGCCCGATTGGCCGATGCCGAAGATCTGCGCCAGTTCCAGTACGCCGAACGAATCGTTGGTCAAAGCGCGCAAGACATTCAGGCGCAAGGGATCGCCGCCGGCCTTGCACAAGGCCGCCAGCTCATCACAATCGTCCTGGCGAATGGAGGGCGCGCGTAAATTCATAGGCCGGCAGTCTAGTCACGCACCGGAAGCACCGCAAGATCAATATCAAAAAGTTTTGATATTGATCGATAGATGGCACTTCTCAGGAGCTGCTCAACTCTACAAACCGATAGCGGAAAGGTTTCACCCGCCTAATCCGTCGCCAAGCGTTGGAAAAACGCCTTCAGATGACTTTCTGTCATTGCCCCGAGGCGTCCGGGTGAGGGAAAATGCTCGCCTTTTTTCCGTTTCATTTTTATCACTCTCGATTCAGAACCCGCAGGAGAACAGCGATGCCTAGCCGTCGTGAGCGTGCCAACGCCATTCGTGCCCTCAGCATGGATGCCGTGCAAAAAGCCAACAGCGGCCATCCCGGTGCCCCCATGGGTATGGCGGATATCGCCGAGGTGCTTTGGCGCGACTACCTCAAGCACAACCCGAGCAATCCATCGTTCGCCGACCGTGACCGCTTCGTGCTGTCCAATGGCCACGGTTCGATGTTGATCTACTCGCTGCTGCACCTCACCGGCTACGATCTGTCGATCGAAGACCTGAAGCAGTTCCGCCAACTGCACAGCCGTACCCCGGGTCACCCGGAATTCGGCTACACGCCGGGCGTCGAGACCACCACCGGCCCGCTGGGCCAGGGCCTGGCCAATGCCGTGGGCTTTGCCTTGGCTGAAAAAGTCATGGCGGCGCAGTTCAACCGTCCTGGCCACAACATCGTCGATCACCACACCTACGTGTTCCTGGGTGATGGCTGCATGATGGAAGGCATCTCCCACGAAGTCAGCTCCCTTGCCGGTACCCTGGGCCTGGGCAAGCTGATCGCGTTCTACGATGACAACGGTATCTCCATCGACGGCGAAGTCGAAGGCTGGTTCACCGATGACACGCCAAAGCGCTTTGAATCGTACAACTGGCAAGTGATCCGCAATGTCGACGGTCATGATCCGGAAGAGATCAAGATCGCGATCGAGACGGCGCGTAAAAGCCCGCAGCCGACGCTCATCTGCTGCAAGACCACCATCGGCTTCGGTTCGCCGAACAAGCAAGGCAAGGAAGACTGCCACGGCGCCCCGCTGGGTGACGCGGAAATCGCCCTGACCCGTGCGGCGTTGAAGTGGAACCACGGCCCGTTCGAAATCCCGGCCGACATTTATGCCGAGTGGGATGCCAAGGAAGCTGGTCGCGCGGTCGAAGCCGAGTGGGACCAGCGTTTCGCGGCCTACTCCGCGGCGTTCCCGACCGAAGCCAATGAGCTGATCCGTCGTCTGAGCGGCGAACTGCCGGCCGACTTCAGCGAAAAAGCCGATGCCTACATCGCCGAAGTGGCTGCCAAGGGCGAGACCATCGCCAGCCGTAAAGCCAGCCAGAACGCCCTGAACGCGTTCGGCCCGCTGCTGCCTGAGTTCCTCGGCGGTTCGGCTGACCTGGCCGGTTCCAACCTGACCCTGTGGAAAGGCTGCAAAGGTGTCACCGCTGAAGACGCCAGCGGCAACTACATGTACTACGGCGTGCGCGAATTCGGCATGACCGCGATCATGAACGGGGTTGCCCTGCACGGCGGCCTGGTGCCTTACGGCGCGACCTTCCTGATGTTCATGGAATACGCCCGCAACGCGGTGCGCATGTCGGCCCTGATGAAGCAGCGCGTGATCCACGTCTACACCCACGACTCCATCGGTCTGGGCGAAGACGGCCCGACTCACCAGCCAATCGAGCAACTGGCCAGCCTGCGCTGCACGCCAAACCTCGACACCTGGCGTCCGGCCGATGCCGTTGAATCGGCGGTGTGCTGGAAGTATGCACTGGAGCGTAAAGACGGTCCTTCGGCCCTGATCTTCTCGCGTCAGAACCTGCAGCACCAGACCCGCAATGCCCTGCAGGTCGCCGACATCAGCCGCGGTGGCTACGTGTTGAAGGACTGCGCAGGCGAGCCTGAGCTGATCCTGATCGCTACTGGTTCGGAAGTCGGCCTGGCCGTTCAGGCGTACGACAAGCTGACCGAGCAGGGCCGCAAGGTGCGCGTGGTTTCCATGCCTTGCACCAGCGTGTTCGACGCCCAGGACGCTGGCTACAAGCAATCGGTCCTGCCGCTGCAGGTCAGCGCCCGTATCGCCATCGAAGCTTCCATTGCCGACTACTGGTACAAGTATGTCGGCCTGGAAGGTCGCGTGATCGGCATGACCACCTACGGCGAGTCGGCGCCTGCGCCTGCCTTGTTCGAAGAGTTCGGCTTCACCCTGGAAAACATCCTGGGTCAGGCTGAAGAGCTGCTGGAAGACTAAGCACAGCGCGGCGGTCTAATGACCGCCGCGAACCCTTGTAGGAGCGAGCATGCTCGCGATGGTCGTTAACGATAACGCTGGCTGTCTGGATGAACGCGTTGTCCTGAAGTCCATCGTGAGCATACTCGCTCCTACAGGTGGGGAGTGTTGTTAAAGAGATTTCGTCTGACTGCGTCTATCGAGAACCCCCATGCCTCAACCGCGTCCCTACAAAGTTGCACTCAACGGCTACGGCCGGATTGGTCGTTGCGTATTGCGTGCGTTGTTTGAACGAGGCGATAACGCCGGGTTCGAGATTGTCGCGATCAACGATCTGGCCGACATGGCCAGCATCGAATACCTGACACGCTTCGACTCCACCCACGGGCGCTTTCCCGGTGAGGTCAGGGTCGATGGCGATTGTCTGCATATTAATGGCGACTGCGTGAAGGTCCTGCGCAGTGCTACTCCCGAAGGCATCGATTGGGCGTCGTTGGGCGTCGATCTGGTGCTGGAATGCTCCGGCGCTTACCACACCCGCGAAGACGGCCAACGGTTCCTCGACGCTGGCGCTCCGCGCGTATTGTTTTCCCAGCCGATGGCCAGCGAGGCGGATGTCGACGCCACTATCGTCTACGGCGTGAACCAGGATTGCCTGACGGGCGATGAGTTGCTGGTGTCCAACGCTTCTTGCACGACTAACTGCGGCGTGCCGTTGTTGCGATTGCTGGATCAGGCCATCGGGCTCGAGTACGTGTCGATTACCACCATCCATTCGGCAATGAACGACCAGCCAGTGATCGACGCCTATCATCACGAAGACCTGCGCCGCACCCGTTCGGCGTTTCAGTCGGTGATTCCGGTGTCCACTGGTCTGGCGCGCGGCATTGAACGCTTGCTGCCGGAACTTGCCGGGCGAATTCAGGCCAAAGCCGTACGCGTGCCGACGGTTAACGTGTCTTGCCTCGACATCACGATGCAGACCGTGAGCGACACCGACGCCACCGAGGTCAACCGGATCCTGCGCGAGTCTGCCACCCGCGGCCCGCTCAAAGGCCTTCTGGCCTACACCGAGTTGCCCCATGCAAGTTGTGATTTCAACCACGACCCACATTCGGCGATCGTCGATGCCAGTCAGACTCGAGTTTCCGGCCCAAGGCTGGTGAACATCCTGGCCTGGTTCGACAACGAATGGGGTTTTGCCAACCGAATGCTGGATGTTGCGGAACACTATCTGCACACAGCCTCAAAAAAACCTGCTCTCTAAGAACAGCTACTCAGGAAATGCGACCCATGACCGTGTTGAAGATGTCCGACCTCGATCTGCAAGGTAAGCGCGTACTGATTCGCGAAGACCTCAACGTCCCAGTCAAGGACGGTGTAGTCACCAGCGATGCGCGAATCCTGGCTTCGCTGCCGACCATCAAGCTGGCCCTGGAAAAAGGCGCGGCCGTGATGGTCTGCTCGCACCTTGGCCGTCCGACCGAAGGCGAATTCTCCGCCGAGAACAGCCTCAAGCCAGTGGCAGACTACCTGAGCAAGGCTCTGGGTCGCGAAGTGCCGCTGGTGGCTGATTACCTCGACGGCGTCGACGTGAAAGCCGGCGACATCGTGCTGTTTGAAAACGTGCGCTTCAACAAGGGTGAAAAGAAAAACGCGGACGAGCTGGCCAAGCAGTACGCAGCTCTGTGCGATGTGTTCGTGATGGACGCCTTCGGCACCGCGCACCGTGCCGAGGGTTCGACCCACGGCGTGGCCAAGTTCGCCAAGGTTGCCGCCGCGGGCCCACTGCTCGCCGCCGAACTGGACGCGCTGGGCAAGGCCCTGGGCGCACCGGCCCAGCCGATGGCCGCGATCGTTGCCGGTTCCAAGGTATCGACCAAGCTTGACGTTCTTAACAGCCTGAGCCAGATCTGCGACCAGCTGATTGTCGGCGGCGGTATCGCTAACACTTTCCTGGCGGCGGCCGGTCACCCGGTCGGCAAATCGCTGTACGAGCCGGACCTGCTGGACACCGCCCGCGCCATTGCCGCCAAAGTCAGCGTGCCGCTGCCGGTGGACGTGGTGGTTGCCAAGGAATTCGCTGAAAGCGCGACGGCTACTGTCAAGTTGATCGCCGATGTTGCCGATGACGACATGATTCTCGATATTGGCCCGCAGACGGCGGCGAACTTCGCCGAACTGCTGAAGTCATCCAAGACTATCCTGTGGAACGGTCCGGTTGGCGTGTTTGAATTCGACCAGTTCGGTAACGGCACCAAAGTGCTGGCCCAGGCCATCGCTGACAGTGCCGCATTCTCCATTGCTGGCGGCGGCGACACCCTGGCGGCCATCGATAAATATGGCGTTGCCGAGCAAATCTCCTACATTTCTACCGGTGGCGGCGCGTTCCTGGAGTTCGTCGAAGGCAAGGTGTTGCCAGCCGTTGAAGTCCTGGAAAGCCGGGCCAAGGCCTGAGGGTCGCCCGTTTGACCAGGCAAGGGAGTGTTGACATGGTCAAGACCTTAGCGCTGTTGATCGTAGCGGGATTGCTGGCGGCTTGTGGGAGTAATCCCAAGGCTACGTCGGAACCCGCGCCGTCGGCGCCCCAGAACGGTTGCTATCAAGCCGACTGGCAGGCAGAAACCAATCCGGTGCTCAACAAGCGTTCCGGGCCTGATGGCCTGGACAAATACGAGACACAGGCTCCCGCCAAGGAACATGGTTGTCCTTGACGGGTCTGACTCTTTACTCAGCGCTGGCGGTGTCTGCCGTCAGTCGAGGGACATGGATGAAAGGCTTTATCGCCATTACGGCGTTGGTATTGCTGGGCGGGTGCGCGAACTGGAACCCGTTCCAGTCGTCCACCCCTGCCGATGACTGGACTACCTGGACCTGCGACAGCCAGGCCAAGGTGGTTTGGCGCTACACCGACGACAGCCGCCAGGAAGTCGACGTGCGCCTGGGCGGAGCCGATCAGGTTCATCGCCTCAAGCAGGAGCCAGGCGCGTCGGGTTCGCTGTACAGCGACAACATGCTGGCGTTTCACATGAAAGGTGAGGAAGGCCTGGTTTACTGGGTCGCCACCAATGATTTGATTGGCCGCGGTTGTAAGGCGCAATAAACGGACTGTGCTGTACCTGTAGGAGCGAGCATGCTCGCGATGGTCGTTAACGATAACGCTGGCTGTCTGATACCCAGCGGTGCTCCTTCGTTCATCGCGAGCATGCTCGCTCCTACAGGGGCCGGCGTTGAGATTGATGTAACACCGAATTCGCAGCCCGGGACCAACCCCCGATCTGCAATAACTTGAATAGCCGCCGCCGCTACGGCAGGCTGGCACGATTAACGACCCAAACCGGGAGAGACACACACAATGGCACTTATCAGCATGCGCCAGATGCTGGACCACGCAGCCGAGTTCGGCTACGGCGTTCCAGCCTTCAACGTCAACAACCTTGAGCAGATGCGCGCCATCATGGAAGCCGCTGACAAGACTGACTCCCCGGTGATCGTCCAGGCTTCGGCCGGTGCTCGCAAATACGCCGGCGCACCGTTCCTGCGTCACCTGATCCTGGCGGCCATCGAAGAATTCCCGCACATCCCGGTGTGCATGCACCAGGATCACGGCACCAGCCCTGACGTCTGCCAGCGTTCCATCCAACTGGGCTTCAGCTCGGTGATGATGGATGGCTCCCTTGGCGAAGACGGCAAGACCCCGACCGACTACGACTACAACGTACGCGTTACTCAACAAACCGTGGCCATGGCTCACGCCTGCGGCGTCTCGGTAGAAGGCGAGCTGGGCTGCCTGGGTTCGCTGGAAACCGGCATGGCCGGTGAAGAAGACGGTATTGGCGCCGAAGGCGTTCTGGACCACAGCCAGATGCTGACCGACCCGGAAGAAGCCGCTGACTTCGTCAAGCGCACCCAGGTCGATGCCCTGGCCATCGCCATCGGCACCAGCCACGGCGCCTACAAGTTCACCAAACCGCCTACCGGCGATGTATTGGCAATCGACCGCATCAAAGAGATCCACAAGCGCATTCCGAACACTCACCTGGTGATGCACGGCTCGTCTTCGGTTCCGCAAGAGTGGCTGGCGATCATCAACCAGTACGGCGGCGACATTAAGGAGACCTACGGCGTACCGGTTGAGGAAATCGTCGAAGGCATCAAGCACGGCGTGCGCAAGGTCAATATCGACACCGACCTGCGCCTGGCGTCCACCGGTGCGATGCGTCGCCTGATGGCCACCAACCCGAGCGAATTCGACCCGCGTAAATTCTTCGGCGCCACTGTGACTGCCATGCGCGACGTGTGCATCGCCCGTTACGAAGCCTTCGGTACCGCAGGCAACGCTTCGAAGATCAAGCCGATCTCCCTGGAAGGGATGTATCAGCGTTATCTGAAAGGTGAGTTGAACGCCAAGGTTAACTAAGTCTTCAGTTTGGGAGCGCCTCGCGAGCTTCCGTGAATGACTGGCGGTTGACAAAAAATGCCCTTGTCGCAAAGACAAGGGCATTTTTTTATGTTCGTTAAAAGTTTCTTGAGGTTTCGTAATCTTATATTTCGTAGTTTGTCGGTTGTATATTTTAGTAATTATTAATGTTGTTGAATTTTGAAATAACCTGTCAAAACTGAGGGTGGACAAGTTTTTATTTAGTGTTCAGTATCTGGGTTCAATTCAATGTGTGGAGTTTAAAAATTGAACTACTTAAATTTTGATACTAGTAATAGTAAGAAACACTTTTGGAGCCGTGGAGTGGTTTCACTGGGCCTTCTGGGTGTTATTGCCTTTGCTGGTAATGTAAATGCGGCTGATGAAATGTGCCCACAGGTTAGTCAAATCATGGCGCAGTCAATTACTCCGGAGCGCGGTTTTACCTATGCAGCCAATGCCATCAGAGGGGGCTGGAAAGGTGAGAATCCGGCCGCGACTGAGTCATATCTTGATAAAGTGAAGTTCACCTCGGCAGCCATTCGACAAACTACTGATAACGGTAACCCGGTGTATTTTGTTGCCTGTGATTACGAGGGCGAAGGTAAGGCAGGTGTGAGGATGTCGCAGCGCTTTCCTGCGCCAGCCAAGCCAGTCGGTAATGACTGGAAAGATAACTTCTGTTCTGCTGGTGTAAGCCAGTGTGCTTTCAAGTTTGATTGAATGAAAGAATAACTCAAAGTCAGCTAAAAGCCTTGATTGTTCAGGCTTTTAGTTGTTTAAGCTGAAGCTCGAGTCTTGGGGCTACCGATTATCGATCGACCAGGAATTTCGGGTTGGCGGCGCCCCACATCGTGTATACCTCGGCCAGCTACCGGCAGGCGCTGGCCGTCGATCAGGACGATGCCTTTGCAAGTCGTGTTCACTTATCGTGGTCAATAATTCAGGATGCTGTACGGGGTTCTTTCTCAAAGAGCGGGTTTTCTGAAAAATTCTATGTCAAGTATGTAGAGCGACTGGGTATGAAGGTCGCTATATACGCGTTTTCCCTTGAGGGATTCATAACGCCGATTGATGGCTTCGAGGATGAAGTATCCAGAGCGCGCGTTGTGGTCACGAGTGTTTGACCCGGCAAAGTAAATGTCGGTTTGAATGCCGTTCGCATTTCTGAAGCGATAGTCCCCGACCAGACCGTATTCGATCACGCCAATACGTAGAGTACCTGTCATGGCGCCGCTTCTGTCCGTGCTGGAAGTGATGTTCAGTTCGTAGGTTGTTCCCGCTTTATCCGTAGCGTTATAAACGGCAGTGATGCGGCCCAGCAGGCTGATGTCTTCCTTGGCACTCATGGAGTCTGTTCTCGGTAATCTGCAGAAGGAAAACGGTAATGGGGTGCCAGCCAAGAATAATTTGCGGATGGCGAATTTTCACCTGTTATAAATGACAGTTACTTATTCGAATTTATTGTGTTATGTGAATTTTTAGCAATAAGAACTCCCGTTTGTGCAGAATGCGTCGATTCCCCTTCGAGTTTCACGCCAGTGGCGACTGTAAATGTTAATTCAATCTGTATTTGCTGTTATTGCGAAATCGTCTATTAGACTGTCATTTTGCACAGGTGATTTTGGAATGGGGTAGCCCTACTCTCGTTTGGGTGAAAAACTTAATCTGCACGAATCGAAATGAGGGGTGGATATGCGGATTAAACTTGAGCAGCTTTTTGAGGAAAATATAATCAAGACAGTAATGGTGGAGGTTTATGTTTAAGAGCGTATTTAATCCCGAGGTTCATTCCCGCGTGAGCGGAAATGAAACAATGGGAAGTGCTTTTACTTATCGTGATCGATATCGAGTTTGCTGAATGTCACCTTACCGCCCTCTGTGGTGTATCCCGTGTTGTCCTGCACATACACCCCGGCCTTGAAGTACAGCGGTTTGACTCGCCAGGTCTGGCTGATGTTGGTGTCCCATTGGTAACCCGCGGCGCTGACCCCCAGCGCGCCGCCAGGACTGAGGTGAATGAGGTAGGAAAACTCCTGGTCCAGTTTCACGCCGGAGGCGACAGTGATTACCCGACCTTCGTCGTCATCGGGGTGCATGCGTACTTTGGCGACGATGTTGCCGCTCTTAGTGCTGGTCGTATATTGGTACTCGACCTTGACCAGAGGCTTCTGGCTTTGGTAGGCGTGGATCTGACCAATGACGATCTTTCCAGAGCTCGGCACCTGGTTCACCGCCAGGGTGGCACGCAGGAAGTTGTCGGCATTGGGGTAGTACCAGTTTTTCAGGGTGCCGTTGCTGTAGGTTTCCCGTAGTTCGGTACGTGGGTATTTGGCATTTTCGGTGCGCGTGCCAGTCACCGGGGTCCAGAAAATCAGTGTGCCGGTGTCGGAATGGAAGTATTGATCCTTGAAGCCATCTACCAGTTTGGATGTTTCAACGGTGTAGGGCGGGCTGCCGACGGGAACGCTGAGGTTCCAGGTTGCGAGATCGATCATAGTCAAAAGCTTCCACGAATTCATACTGCACGGGCGTGCCAAACGCTCTGGCACGCACTTTTTTGGGCGGCCTTTATAAGCGCAGTGAACTATTTTGTTAACGCCCATTGGGCAGGTTTTTGGCGCCAACATCCTGTCGAAATGCCATCCCTCCCGGTTTTGGCGGGCTGTAGCGCCGACCGTTAGTCGGCTAAATCTGCATCGGCCGAGTGATGGCGCACTGACACCTACTGCTTTCACTGATCACCGTCTAGAGTGAAGGCACAGTATCTGTCCGGTTTTCACGAGAAGTCGGCCTGACTTCCAGACCTAGAGAAGCAGCATGGAATGCGCGCACCCAATGCCAGCTGAAGGCCATTCAACCCTGTTGATCGTCGATGACTACCCTGAAAATCTGGTCAGCATGCGGGCATTGCTGCAGCGCCAGGATTGGCAGGTCATCACCGCTGCCTCGGGTTTCGAGGCGCTCGGGCTGTTGCTTGAGCACGATATCGACCTGGTGTTGCTGGACGTTCAAATGCCAGGCATGGACGGTTTCGAAGTGGCGCGCCTGATGCGCGGCAGCCAACGGACGCGCCTGACGCCGATCATTTTCCTGACCGCCAATGAACAGTCCCAGGACGCCGTGATCAAGGGTTACGCCAGTGGCGCAGTGGATTACCTGTTTAAACCCTTCGACCCGCAGATTCTCAAACCCAAGGTCCAGGCGCTGCTCGAACATCAGCGCAATCGCCGGGCCTTGCAGCGACTGAGTCATGACCTGGAGGTCGCTCGCGCGTTTAACGCCTCGGTGCTGGACAACGCCGCCGAAGGCATCCTGGTCGTTGGAGAGGACGGCCTGATTCGTTTTGCCAACCCGGCGATGTCGCGGTTGCTCAGTGCTACGGTGCAGGAGCTGGAGGGCAGGGAGTTCCTGGATTTCCTGCAAAAACCACACATACCGGTGTGGGCCGATTCTGACGTGTTGAGCGGTTACAAGCGCGGCGAGACCTTGCGCCTGCACGACGCTTTGCTGCGTACCGCCCCCGGGCAACAGGTGCCGGTGGCACTGTCTTGCGCGCCACTGCCCTCTGACCAGCACGCGATGGTCGTGACAGTGTTGGACATGTCGGTGGTGCGCCACCTGCACCAGCAACTCGAATTCCAGGCGGTCACCGATCCGCTGACCGGGCTGCTCAACCGTCGCGGCTTCTACCAGACCGTGGAAAATCTGCTGTTGCGCGGCGAGCGCTCGGACAGCGCATGGGTCCTGCTGTACCTGGACCTCGATGGCTTTAAACGGGTTAACGATTCTCTCGGTCACGATGCAGGCGACCGGGTTCTTCGTTGGGTGTCAGAACAGTTGAAGGCCTGTCTGCGCCCGTTCGATATCCTGGCACGCATGGGGGGCGATGAGTTCACGGCGCTGCTGGACCTGGAATTTCCTGAACAGGCGGCAAAAATTGCGGAAAAACTCATCGAACGGGTATCGATCTGCCAGCAAATCGACGGTATGGATATCGTCCTTGGTGCCAGTATTGGTATTGCCACCTTTCCCGATTGTGGTGCCAATCTCGACGGTTTGATGCGTGCGTCCGATATTGCCATGTACGAGGCCAAGCGCGCCGGTCGTCAACAGTATCGGTTTTACGATCACGAAATGAACGGTCGGGCACGATCGCGCCTGATGCTCGAAGAAAGCGTACGCACGGCCATCGAAAACCGTGATTTCAATCTCGTGTATCAACCGCAGGTGGCTGTTGCCGATGGGCGAACTCGCGGGTTCGAAGCGTTGCTGCGTTGGCAGCACCCGAGCGTCGGCGACGTTCCGCCAGGATTGTTTTTGCCGCTGCTGGAAGAAGCGCGATTGATCAGTCGCCTGGGCAGCTGGATTTACCAGAACAGTGCCGGGCAGCGCAAAGCCTGGGAGGCTCTGTTTGGCGAGGATCTGGTGGTGAGCGTCAGTTTGAGCAGCACTCAGTTTGCCATGCCCAATCTGGTCACCGAATTGCGCCAGGTCGTGGAGCGCCATGGCTTGAAGCCGCGTCATCTGGAAGTCGAAGTGAC
Source organism: Pseudomonas sp. G5(2012) (assembly GCF_000408945.1). Taxonomy (NCBI): domain Bacteria; kingdom Pseudomonadati; phylum Pseudomonadota; class Gammaproteobacteria; order Pseudomonadales; family Pseudomonadaceae; genus Pseudomonas; species Pseudomonas sp. G5(2012). The sequence continues at coordinate 9,549 of NZ_APIO01000147.1, read as the reverse complement.
GGAAGCGGCCCTGATGCACAACCCTGACGAAACCCGCAAACAGCTGCGTTTGCTGCGCAATCTGGGGGTGCGGGTGGCGCTGGATGATTTCGGTTCAGGCCCGTGTTCTTTATCCCACTTGCGCGATTTGGAGATGGATACGCTGAAGCTTGACCGCCATCTGATCAGCCGTATTCCTGAGTCTTCAAGGGATGCGGCCCTGGTGCGTAATGTGATCGACCTGTGCAAAGAGTACGGGATGCTGGTGATTGCCGAGGGGGTCGAAACCATGGCGCAATACCAGTGGCTGCAGGCCAATGGTTGTGAATATGTGCAAGGTTTCCTGGTAGCCCGGCCGATGATGGCCGAAGACACCGAAAGCTTTATGCAGCCCTTCGACTGGGGCGCGCTGACTCGCTGAATTCGCTACACTGGCTACCTTTTGCTGATTTGCGTTGCTGCTCCGATGACCGCGTTGAAGTACCTCCAGGCCTATCCGGCTACTTTGCAGGACCAAGTGCGCCAGTTGATCGCCGAAGGCCGGCTGGGCGATTACCTGAACCAACGCTATCCGCAAAAGCATGCGGTGCAGAGCGACAAAGCGCTGTATGCCTACGCGCTGGACCTCAAGCAGGAATACCTGCGTAACGCCCCCTCCATCGACAAAGTGCTCTTCGACAACCGTCTGGACCTGACCCATCGTGCACTTGGCCTGCACACCACGATCTCCCGGGTGCAAGGTGGCAAGCTCAAGGCCAAGAAAGAAATCCGCATTGCCTCATTGTTCAAGGAGGCGCCGTCGGAATTTCTTAAAATGATCGTGGTGCATGAACTGGCGCACTTCAAGGAGTCCGACCACAACAAGGCATTCTACAAGTTGTGCGAGCACATGTTGCCCGGGTATCACCAGGTGGAATTCGATGTTCGGGTGTACCTGACCTGGCGGGATATGCCGGTGGCTACAGGCGTGTAGGATCTGCCGCAGGTTCGGGCCGCGATCGGACGATCTTTTGATCTTAACAGGAGCAAACGTGACAGACGTAAGCAAGACCAAGAGCAGCTTCTACCGCCGCCTGTACGTGGCATACCTGATCGACAGCGGCCTGGCCAGCAGCGTTCCGGCATTGACCGAAGTCACCGGGATGCCCCGGCGGACAGCCCAGGACACCATCGCCGCCCTGGCGGATCTGGATATCGTTTGCGAGTTCGAACAGGAAGAAGGCGCGCGCAACCACGCCGGGCGCTATCGGATTCGCGGGTGGGGAGCAATCGATCGCGGCTGGATCGAGCGTAACCTTCGGCAGATCAAGGCGGTGCTGGAGTATCCCTGAGTTTCTACGGTGTTTGATCTGACGCCTTCGCGAGCAAGCCCGCTCCCACAGTAGATCTTCGGCATGACAAAGATCTGTGGGCCTGCTCGCGAAAGGAGCCCTTACGAACGACGCATACCGATATGTGGAATCCCGTCCTCGACATACACCTCGCCCGCGACTTCAAACCCGTACCGCCCGTAATACCCCTGCAAATGCACCTGGGCCGAGAGATAGACCGGCATCTCAGGCCAACGCTTCTCAATCTGCTTCAGCGCCTGGGCCATCATTTCATGACCCAGCCCGGTGCCTCGCGCCTGTGGCGCAATGATCACGCGGCCGATTACGACATCGCCGCCCTGTAGCTCGGGATCGAGCAGGCGCAGGTAGGCCACCAGCCGATCTTCGTCCCAGGCCATCAAATGACAGGTGTCGCCCTCCAGGTCCTGGCCATCGATGTCCTGATAAATGCATTTCTGCTCCACGACGAACACCTCGGCGCGCAGTTGCAAAATGGCATACAGCTGCTCTTTGCCCAGATCGCTGTGGTGTTTGCAGACCCAGTTGATTGTCATGTGCCGATTCCCTGAAAACGTCCTTGTGATACTAGGCGCCTGGACGATAGATGTCTCCATGGCGTAGTAATCTGTGACAAAGACCAAAATGCCATCATTCATTTATCGCGGTGCTGTCTTCTTTGTGTAATCTGAAACGGAGCGATGTGCAGTGCTGCAACGAGCTGACATCGAGTGCCTGGGGGTGCCGGTACGGAGTCTTGGCGTTTTCGCTGAAAACATGTCGGGCAGCCGCCCGCTAAGGATTTTCTGGCATGCCGCGATTGCATCGAGCCTTTGCCTTGTTTGGATTGCTGTTGCTGACTAACGCGGTGGCAGCAGAAAAGTTGCGGCTGGTGGCGGACGCCTGGCCTCCTTTCACCGACGCCACGTTGTACAACGGTGGGTTGGCCACGGATATTGTCAGTACCGCCTTGGCCCGAGCCGGCTATGCCAGTGATTTCGAGCAGGTGCCTTGGGCGCGGGCGCTGCTGGGGGTGGGCGAGGGTCGCTATGACGTTCTGGTCAATGCCTGGTTCGATGAGGAACGCACACGGCTCGGCCAGTTTTCGGGCGAGTACCTGATCAATCGCGTGCGTTTTCTCAAGCGTAAGGATATACCCATCGAATTCAGCAATTTGCAGCAGCTATACACCTATCCGATTTCGGTGGTGCGTGGCTACGCCTATTCTCAAGCCTTCGATCAAGATGTTTCATTGCAGAAAATTCCGGTACATAACTTCGCCATGGCCGTACGCATGGTTGCTGCCGACAGGGTCAAGTTGACCCTGGAAGACGAATACGTCGCTCGTTACTACCTGGCCCGCGAATCTCCCAAAGTCCGTAACGCCGTGGAGTTCTTGCCCAAACCGCTGAGCGAGAACGGCCTGCACATTTTGGTCAGCCTGAAGAATCCGCAGCATGAGCAGATTGTCGCCGGTTTTGACCGCGCGATTGCGGCAATGAAGGCCGACGGCAGTTATGCGCGGCTGATGAAGCGACACGGCATGTAGGCGGTGGCTGTTGGTCCGGGCACCACCGCTCTCAATCTTCGCTGGTGTCCTTGATCAAATGCGCCGCCAGCGTACGCAATGGCCCCAACTGCCGGCAGATCAACGCCAGTTGCGTCTGCACCAATCGCTGGCCCTCGTCGATTTCATCGGGCATCTGCTCGAGCGTATTGGCCAACGCTTCCTCCTCATCGCTCTGAATGGCAATGGCGGATTTACTCGCCAGGCCTTGGGCAATTTCATCGATGCTGGCGGCCAGTTTCACTCCCGCGCCTTCGATCAGGTGTTCGCGTACATCCTGCGGTAATTGGGTTTCCCGATGCGCGCCCAGCCCGGACAAATAACTGAGCAAGGTGTGCGACAACACCAGGAAGCGGAACCCGACATCCGCTTCCTTACGGAAATGTCCCGGCTCCATCAGCATGTTGGCCAGGGTGGTCGACAGCGCAGCATCGGCGTTGTGAGCGTTGCGCCGCGCCAGGCGATACGCCAGGTCGTCGCTTTTGCCGGCGGCGTATTGCTGCATGATCTGGCGCAGGTAGATGCTGTTGCAGGTCAGGGTGTTGGCCAGCACTTTGTTCAGGCGACGACCCTGCCAGTCCGGGAGGAACAGGAACACCGCCAACCCGGCGATCAGGCTGCCGAGCAGGGTATCGAACAGGCGTGGCAGGAGCAGCCCGTAGCCGTCGCCCACCTGGTTGAAGCAGAACAGCACCATCAGGGTGATCGCCGCCGTCGCCAAGGTGTAGCGCGTGGTGCGGTTGGTAAAGAACACTACCCCGGCGGCAATCGCGAAACTCGACTGGATCAGCGGGTTCGGGAACAGGTCGAACAGGGCCCAGGCCAGGGTCAGGCCGATCGCGGTGCCGATGATCCGCTGGCCGAGCTTGCGCCGGGTTGCACCGTAGTTCGGTTGGCAAACAAACAGCGTCGTGAGGATGATCCAGTAACCCTGGGACGGGTGGATCAAGTGCACCATGGCGTAGCCGATGCTCAAGGCCAGGGGCAGGCGCAGGGCATGGCGGAACAGCAGCGAGGTCGGCGTCAGCTGTGTGCGCAAGCGTACCCAGACATCCTTTAGATTGCGCGGCGAGCGGTCGAGCAGGCTGCTGTCGGTGGCGTCGGCAAGGGTGTCGGGGTTGCTGGCATCGCTGAGCAGGCGGTCAAGTGTGGCCAGGTTCGCAGCCAGTGCCCGCAGTGAGCGCAACAGCCCGCGCCAGGCAGGATTGCTCTGAATGCGCAGGTGTTCGAGGGAGGCGTGCAGGTCGCCCAGGGCTTCGGCGAAACTCGCGTCATAGGTGAACGGCTGGCGCATCTGGATCGATTCGGCCAGCGCCCGGCAAGCCTTGCCTTGCTGGCGCAACAAGCGCTGGCAGCGGAACAGCACGTCGCTGTGGAAGAATGCATCGGCCAGGGCGTTGTAAGGGTAGTGCGAGGAACTGGCGCGTTCGTGGATGTCCTGGGCCAGGAAGTACAGCTTCAGGTAACGGCTGACTTTCGAGCCCGGTCGACCGTTGCCCACCCGGTGCAGGATGATTTCCTTGGCGGCGTTGAGTGCCGCAACCACGCGGCCGTTCTGCTGGGCCAGCTCCAATCGCCGAGCCTCCACGTCCATCTGCCGGATCGGCTCGAAAAGCGACGACTTCAACTTCAGGTAATAACCCAGCTCCCGGAACAGTTTCGCCAGGCTCTGCTGCACGGGCTGATTGGAAAACAGTGCCTGCCACAACACCGAGAGCAACCCGTACCAGGCGGCACCCGCCACCAGCAGCACCGGCTCATGCCAGAAATCGGTAACCGCGCCGCCGCGCTGATCGACACCGATCATGGTGTAGACCGAAAGAATCAGCGTCGCCGAGGCAATCGCCCCGTAACGCTCGCCAAGGGCGCCGAGCATGGTCAGGGCGAAGGCGGCCAGGGCGAAGGCGATGATAAAGAGTATGGGGTAGGGGAACAGCAGTTCGACCGACAGTGCGGCGACGGCAAAACACACCAGCGTCACTGCCAACGCGTTGAGGCGCCCCTGCCAGCTGTCATCGGTTTCGGCCAGGGCGCTGGCGATAATCCCCAGGAACAACGGGATCAGCAGCCCCATTTCATCCTGATACCAGCACAAGGCCATGGTGCCGGTCAGGGCGATGAATACCCGCACGCTGTAGCTGAATTTATCCAGTGCCCAAAGGCGGCGCAGAGACTGACGGAGTGAGGTCGATGACATGAAGTGCGAAGGCCTTCCGAGGCAATGACGCTAAATTGAGCCAGTAATGACGCCGACGCAATGGCGGCGATCACATCTGACAGCAAAATCTGTTCCTTTATCGATCAGTACACAGTCAGTGTGGGAGCGAGCCTGCTCGCGAAAGCGGTGGGTCAGCCAACATCAATGGAGGCTGACAGATTGCATTCGCGAGCAGGCTCGCTCCCACAGTTTTGATTCGTGTTTGTCAGACGTACTGCGCAGCCGCGTAACCCGAGGCCCAGGCCCACTGGAAGTTGAAGCCGCCCAGGTGCCCGGTGACGTCCAGCACTTCACCGATGAAATACAGGCCAGGGCTTTTGAGCGATTCCATGGTCTTGGACGACACCTCGTTGGTATCGACGCCGCCCAACGTCACCTCGGCAGTGCGATAGCCTTCGGTGCCTGCCGGCACGACTTTCCAGCTCGCCAGCTTTTCGGCAATGTTCGCCAGTTCGGCGTGGGTGTACTGCTTCATCGGTTTGGAAACGAACCAGTTGTCCGCCAGCAGGTTGGCCATCTTCTTGGTGAAAATTTCACCGAGCAGGGTTTTCAGTTCACTGTTCGGGCGTTCGGCTTGTTGCTGTTGCAGCCAGCTTGGTACGTCGTGGTCGGGTAGCAGGTTGATTTCGACGGTGTCGCCGGATTCCCAAAACGAAGAAATCTGCAAAATCGCCGGTCCACTGAGACCGCGGTGGGTGAACAGGATGTTCTCGCGAAAGCTCTGGTCATTGCAGCTGACCAGGCAATCGACCGAGGTGCCGGACAGCTCGGTGCATAATTCCTTAAGCTGATCGGTGATGGTGAATGGCACCAGGCCGGCGCGGGTGGGCAGCAACTCATGACCGAACTGTTTGGCCACTTGATAGCCGAAACCGGTGGCGCCCAGGGTCGGGATCGACAAGCCACCCGTGGCGATCACCAGGGATTCGCAGGTAACCTGCCCCAAAGTGGTGTCCAGCAAATAGCCCTTTTCAAGCTTCTCGATGGTCTGGATCGAGGTGTCCAGGTGCAGGCTGACGCCGACCTGATTGCACTCATCGAGCAACATTTCGAGGATGTCGCTGGACTTGTTATCGCAGAATAGTTGGCCGAGCTTTTTCTCGTGGTATGGCACACCGTGCTTGGCCACCATGCCGATGAAGTCCCACTGAGTGTAGCGCGCCAGTGCGGATTTGCAGAAGTGGGCGTTCTGCGAGAGAAAGTTGCCAGGTTCGGTGTACATGTTGGTGAAATTGCAGCGGCCACCGCCCGACATCAGGATTTTCTTGCCAGCCTTGTTGGCGTGGTCGAGCAACAGCACCTTGCGCCCGCGCCCGGCGGCGGTCAGTGCGCACATCAAACCTGCGGCGCCAGCGCCAATGATCACGACTTCGGTAGAGCGCAAAACGGTGTCCTCTAAATGTGTCACCACAAAGCAAACTGTGGGAGCGAGCCTGCTCGCGAAAGCGGTGTGTCAGGCACCTTAATGTTATCTGACACTCAGTCTTCGCGAGCAGGCTCGCTCCCACAGGGGGTAGATGCGTTGTTGTTACAGGATGCGCACGCGCAACGAGCGGCCCTTGATCTTGCCGTCGTTCAGGCGCTGCAAGGCCTGCTTGGCGACACCGCGCTCCACAGCCACATAGGCCTGGAAGTCGAAGATCGCGATCTTGCCGACTTGGGCGCCGGGGATGCCAGCTTCACCGGTCAGTGCGCCAAGGATGTCGCCCGGACGAACCTTGTCCTTGCGGCCGGCAGCAATGCACAGGGTGCTCATTTGCGGCAGCAGCGGACCGCCACCCTGGGAGGTGAGGTTGTCCACCTGATCCCAGGTCAATGGGGATTTCTGTAGCTGTTCGATGGCTTGGGCGCGCTGGGCTTCAGACGGTGCGACCAGGCTGATGGCGAGGCCTTTTTCACCGGCGCGGCCAGTACGGCCAACGCGGTGGATGTGGATTTCCGAATCACGGGCCAGTTCGACGTTGATCACCATGTCCAGCGAGTCGATGTCGAGGCCACGGGCGGCGACGTCAGTGGCAACCAGTACGGAAGTGCTGCGGTTGGCGAACATCGCCAACACCTGGTCGCGATCACGCTGTTCAAGATCGCCGTGCAAGCCGACGGCGGAGATGCCTTTGGCCGTCAGGTGATCGACGGTTTCCTGGACCTGCTGCTTGGTGAAGCAGAACGCCACGCAGGACGCCGGGCGGAAGTGGCCCAGCACCTTGGTCACGGCGCTCATGCGATCGTCCGGGGAAATTTCGTAGAAGCGCTGTTCGATCTGGGTGTCGTCGTGGAACGCCTCGGCCTTCACTTGCTGCGGGTTACGCATGAATTTCGACGCCAACTGCTTGATGCCCACCGGGTAGGTGGCGGAGAACAGCAGGGTCTGGCGACGCTCGGGGGCCTGCATGATGATTTCTTCGATGGAGTCGTAGAAACCCATGTCGAGCATGCGGTCGGCTTCGTCGAGGATCAGGGTGTTAAGGCCATGCAGGACCAGCGAGCCCTTGCGCAGGTGTTGCTGGATGCGTCCCGGGGTGCCGACGATGATGTGCGCGCCGTGTTCCAGCGAAGCGATCTGCGGGCCGAGGGATACGCCGCCGCACAGGGTCAGGACCTTGATGTTGTCTTCGGCACGGGCCAGGCGACGGATTTCCTTGGCGACCTGGTCAGCCAATTCACGGGTAGGGCACAGGATCAGCGCCTGGCAACCGAAGTAGCGCGGATTGATCGGGTTCAGCAGGCCGATGCCGAAGGCCGCGGTCTTGCCGCTACCGGTCTTGGCCTGGGCGATCAGGTCCATCCCCTTGAGGATCACCGGCAAGCTCTGCGCCTGGATCGGCGTCATCTGGGCATAACCGAGGGAGTCGAGGTTAGCCAGCATGGCGGCGGACAGCGGCAAAGTATTAAATTCGGTGGCGATGGTGGTCACGGGACTGGCCTGCAAAACAAAATGTCGCGCAGTGTACCAGCCCGATGGCCATTCGCCCTAAGGTTCGATGTGCTCTTCCGGACGCTTGACGCGCCGTCCGTCTTCCTTTGAGAGTTGGGAAAAGATTGCTGCCGCCAGCATGGCCATGATTCCGACGGTCACAAACGTCAGTTGGAACGCGCCCAACACCGTCTCCACGCCGTCATTGCCGATCCCCGCCGTGAAACCGCCTAGCAATGCGCCGGCGCAGGCCACACCCAGGCTCAGGGACAATTGCGCCACCACCGACAGCAGGCTATTGCCGCTGCTGGCACTGGCGTCGTCGAGGTCGATCAGGGTCACGGTGTTCATCGCGGTGAACTGCAAGGAGTTGATCGCCCCCAAAATTGCCAGCAGGCACAACAGCAGCCAGTAAGGTGTCTGCTCGCTGACCAGGCCCATGCTCGCCAGCATGATCCCCAGCGCCAGGGTATTTCCGGTCAGCACGATGCGGTAGCCCAGGCGTTCGATCAGCGGTCGCGCCACCCACTTGGCGATCATCGCGGCGGCCGCCAGTGGCAGCATGCTCATCCCGGCCTGGGACGGTGAATAACCCAGCGCCACTTGCAGCAGCAGCGGCACGAGGAACGGCAGGGCGCCACTGCCGAGCCGGGCGAAGAGGTTGCCGAGAATGCCAACGGCAAAAGTCCGGGTCTTGAACAGCGACGGCGCAAACAGCGGATTATCAACGTGGCTGGCGCGCAGCCAGTAGGCTGCCAGGCAAGCCATGCCGCCGAACAGCAGCAGCATCACCCGCAGGTGCGGCAGGTGCAGTTCGCCCAGGCCTTCCATGGCGATGGTGATCAGGATCATCGCCGCGCCGAACAGCAGGAAACCCAGGCTATCGAAGCGGGTACGCTCGGAGCCGCGCAGGTCCGGGATGAATTTCCACACGGCGTAGCAGCCCACGAGTCCCACCGGCAGGTTGATCAGGAAGATCCAGTGCCAGGTCAGGTATTCCACCATCCAGCCGCCCATGGTCGGGCCGAGCAACGGCCCGAGCAGGCCGGGGATGGTGATGAAGCCCATGATCCGCACCAGTTCCGAGCGCGGGTAGGCGCGCAGCACCACCAATCGCCCGACCGGCAACATCAGTGCGCCGCCCAACCCCTGGATAACCCGGGAGCCGATCAGCATGCTCAGCGTGTTCGACATTGCACAGAGCAACGAGCCGAGGCTGAACAGCAAGATGGCGCCGAAGAAGATTTTGCGGGTGCCGAAGCGGTCGGCGATCCAGCCCGAGGCGGGGATCAGCAAGGCGACCGTGAGCATGTAGGCAATGATTACGCCCTGCATGCGCAGGGGATCTTCCGCCAGGTCGCGGGCCATGGCGGGCAGGGCGGTGTTGAGGATCGTCCCGTCCAGGGACTGCATGAAGAAGGCAATGGCGACGACCCAGGGCACCCAGCGGGCGGTGACAGGATCGAGAGGCGGGCGGTTGGGCATGGGACCTCTTGTAGTTGAAGTTGTTAATGCAAGGCCATCGTCGGTCGCAGTCCCTGTG
>NZ_APIO01000146.1:0-8210 GCF_000408945.1 Pseudomonas sp. G5(2012) | reverse complement strand
GGAGCGAGTGCAGACAATAAAATGCTACCCGGAAACCACCGGACGCTTGCTTCAAGACACCCCTCGTTTCCCACCACGCCCTGATCGTGGCGGAGACGAACATCCTATAAATGATTCGAGGGGAAACACCCATGATATTGCGTGCAGCTTTGGCCGGTCTGGTACTGGCATCATTCACCCTGTCGGCGCAGGCGGAGACCATCCGCATCGCCATCGGCACCCAGGACACCACCATCAATTGCGCCGCTGGCGGCCTGTTGATCCGCGAGCTGGGCCTGCTGGACAAATACCTGCCCCACGATGGCCAGTACAAGGACGCCAAGTACGAGGTGCAGTGGAAGAACTTCACCAGCGGCGCGCCGCTGACCAATGAGATGGTCGCCGGCAAGCTCGACTTCGGCGCCATGGCCGATTTCCCCGGGTCGTTCAACGGCGTGGCGTTTGAAACTGCCGGCAAGCACAGCCTGTTCATCAGCGTGCTGTCGGGCAGCACCCAGGGCAGTGGCAACGGCATCGTGGTGCCGAGCGCGTCGGGCGTGCAGTCACTGGCCGAGCTCAAGGGCAAGACCATTTCCGTTCCGTTCGCGTCCACTGCCCATGGCATGTTGCTGCGCGCTGTAGCGGCCCAGGGTTGGGACCCGCTCAAGGACGTGAACATCATTGCCCAGCCACCGGAAGTCGCCGGTTCCGCGTTGCAGGCCGGCAAGATCGACGCCCATGCCGACTTTGTGCCGTTCGCCGAACTGTTCCCGAGCCGGGGGTTCGCACGCAAGATCTACGACGGTTCCCAGGCTGGCGCGCCGACCTTCCACGGTGCGCTGGTGGACCAGGCCTATGCGAAAAAATACCCTGAAATCGTCGTCGCCTACCTGCGCGCGAGCATCGAAGCCAACCAACTGCTGGCCGCCGAGCCTGAGAAGTACAGCGAGTTGATCGCCAAGGTCACCGGAGTCGATGCCGAGGTCAACTACCTGTTCCACGGCCCGCTCGGCGTGCAGACCCGCGACTTGACCTGGAAACCGGAATACCGCCAGGCCGTCGGCACCGCCATCGACACCCTCAAGCTGTTGAAGAAGGCTGATCGCGGCCTCGACCTGAATACCTTCATCGACGACCAATACATTCGCGCCGCGTTCAAGGCGTCCAATCTGGACTACAGCGCGCAGTTGGCGAATTACCAGCAGACGCCGCTCAAGGCCGTCGATGCAGGCAGTGGCCAGGCCATCACCGACTTCAGCCACGTGGCCGAGATCTGGGTGCGCGGCGAGCCGAAAGTCCGTCAGTACGCCTCGGCGCAAGCGGCATTCACCGCGCTGGCCGCGCTGAAGCAGGAAGGCAAGAACATCCGCGCGGTGTATGCCCAGGCCAGTGACAGCGGGATCAAGTTGCTGGCCGACCAGGCGTGGTTTGCCAGTGATGCGCAAGGTCGCCTCAGCGCGTTTCTGCTCAAGGGCCAGGCCCAGCAATTCGCCACGGCCCAGGGCGGCAAGGTGTTCGATTTCACCGATGCCACGACCCAGGCCGTGGCCAGTCGCTGAGTCAGTGATCGTTCCCACGCGGAGCGTGGGAACGATCGGAGGTGTTATATGTTTGCACGATGGCTCCCCCGAGCCGCCTCGCTGCTGCTCTGCCTTTTATTCTGGCACCTCGCCGCCAGCCACCACTGGAACCTCGGCCTGGTGACTTTCGCCAACGTCCCGACACCTCTTGCCGTGATTGAAGCGGCACTGGGCCTCGGTGACTCCGGAAAACTCGCCCGACACCTTGGCAGCAGCCTCAGCCGGGTCTTCGCCGGTTACCTCGCGGCATTGGTGATCGGCGTCGCGCTGGGCCTGGCCATCGGCCGCTCGAAATGGGCCGAAGACTTGCTGCTGCCACCGCTGGAAGTGCTGCGCCCAATTCCCGCCGTGGCCTGGATTCCCCTGGCGATCCTGATGTTCCCCTCGTCCGAGCTGTCGATGGTCTTCATCACCTTTACCGGCGCCTTGTTCCCGATCCTGCTCAACACCGTGCATGGCGTCGAAGGCGTCGATCCACGGCTGATCGCTTCGGCGAAAAGCCTCGGGGCAGGGCGACGGGCGATGCTGCTGGAAGTGATTCTGCCGGGGGCCGCACCGAGCGTCATCACCGGCCTTTCCATCGGCATGGGCACGTCGTGGTTTTGCCTGGTGACCGCCGAGATGATCTCCGGCCAATACGGCATCGGCTATTACACCTGGGAGTCCTACACCATCCAGAACTACCCCGACATTGTGGTCGGCATGTTGCTGATCGGCGTACTCGGGATGGGCAGCAGCCTGCTGATCAAACGCCTGGGCGGTGTATTCACACCCTGGCATCGACCACGAGGAAAAGCCTGATGAGTGTTTTTCAACAGCCCGAAGGGCGGATCGATATTCGCGGTTTGTCGATCAGCCTGGGCGAGGGCAGCGCGGCCTTCGAAGCTGTGCAGGGCCTCGATTGCCTGATCGAACCAGGGCAGTTCGTGTGCATCCTCGGGCCGTCCGGTTGCGGCAAGTCGACCTTGCTCGGCGCCCTGGCCGGGCACCTGCAACCACGCGCTGGCAGCCTCAAGGTTGATGGCGCGGCGGTGTCCGGCCCGTCGCCGCAACGCGGCATGGTGTTTCAGCAGCACACACTGTTCCCTTGGCGCACGGTGCGCGACAACGTTGCGTTCGGCCTGAAAATGCGCGGCATCGGTAAAGCCGAACGCGACAAGGCCGCCGATGAAATCCTCGCCCTGGTCGGCCTTGAAGGCTTCGCCGAGCGCTGGCCGGATCAGTTGTCCGGTGGCATGCAGCAACGGGTGGAAATCGCCCGGGTGTTGGTCAATCGGCCACGGCTATTACTCATGGACGAGCCCTTTGGCGCTCTCGATGCCCTGACCCGCTTGAACATGCAGGAACTGCTGCTGGACATCTGGACGCGCATTCGCACCACCGTGGTGTTCGTCACCCATGACATCGACGAGGCGCTGTTCCTCGCCGATCGCCTGCTGGTGATGAGTACGCGTCCCGGTCGGATCATCGAAGACCTGCGCCTGGATTTCCCCCGGCCACGCACCACCGCACTGGTGACCAGCCACGAATTTTCCCGCTTGAAACGTCACTGCCTCGAACTCCTGCGTCACGAAGACGGTCGGCAGCTGCCCCGCCTGAACCCTCTCGGACTTCCCCCAGAAAACAAACTGCCGCGATTTGCCCTATGACCTCACTATTCGATGTAACCGATAACGATGACATTCTCGCCCTGCAACCACGCCTGACTGACGACGATGCCGGCGTGCGCCGTATCGCCCTGATCGAACTGGCCGACCTGGAAGAAGCGGACGGGCTGCTGTGGCTGGTCAACCGACTGGTCGCAGACCCGGCCGAAGACGTCCGTGCCGAAGCCGCGCGGTTGCTCGAAGCCTGGGAGGACGAGCCTGTGGTCGAAGCGCTGTGCCAGGCCCTGACCGATCCATCCGCAGCGGTGCAAGCCGCCGCGGCGCAAAGCCTCAGCCTGCTCAAGAGCGAAGCGGCGGGTGAGGTGATCCTGCCGTGGACCGGGCATGCCGACATCGGCGTGCGCATCGCTGCGTTCAGGGCCTTGCGTGAATTGCGCTACCCGCAAGCGGCCCCGGCGGCGCTGGTTGCGTTGAGCGATCAGGAGGCCAATGTCCGCCGTGAAGCCGTCGGCGTGCTGGGTTGGCTCAAACAGCTCGACGCCTTGCCGGCCCTGGCTCGACTGGCAAGTGCAGACCCGGACACCGAAGTGCGCCGCGCCGCCACCGGTGCACTCGGCCTGGCGTCTGACGAGCAGGTGCTGCCGGCCCTGCGCCAAGCCTTGCAGGACCAGGCCTGGCAAGTGCGCGAGGAAGCCGCCAGCACCCTGGGCAAGGTCGGCCACATCGACGCCGGCCCGGCATTGGTCCAAGCCCTGAGCGACGATTACTGGCAAGTCCGCCTGCGCGCCACCCGCAGTCTCGGCCGCTTGCGTTACGCCCAGGCCCTGGACGCGCTGATCGAAACCCTCGGCCACCGCATCAGCAACCTGCGCAAGGAAGCCGCCCTGGCCCTCGGCGAGTTGAATGAAAAAGGCGCGATCGCACCGCTGCAGGCCGCGCAAGACGATGGTGATCCGGAAGTGCGCAAGGCGGTGCGCATTGCCCTGAGTCAGCTGCAATGAACCCGGTGGCCATCGGCAATTCCCGGAGCAGGCAGCAGCTGCGACTGAACTGGCCGGATGGCCGCGAGCAGTGGCTGGACCATGCCGAACTGCGCCGCCAGTGCCCGTGTTCGCAATGCCGGGCGTTTCGATTGCGCGGGATGGCGCCGCTGGTCGATGCCCGCGTTCGGCTGATCGAGGTGAATTCCCAGGGGTATGGGTTGCAACTGGTGTTCAGTGATGGGCATGAACGCGGAATATATCCATGGGCCTATCTCGAAGGATTAACTCCAAACCTGTAGGAGCGAGCATGCTCGCGATGGTCGTTAACGTTAACGCGTGGTTTCTGGTTAAACGCGGCGTTCTTGAGTCCATCGCGAGCATGCTCGCTCCTACAGGGGAGCCAGCGCAGTCAGAAGGACTTGCTGACGCTCGCCACTACCGTCGCGCTGCACACATCGTCGAAGCCCCAATTGCTCAGGCATTGGCTCTTCGACAGGTCGGTGTCGATGTAGCTCAGGCCCAGCATCACACCCGCCAGTTCATGGGTCAGCTTGAGCTCCCACTCACGGTACGAGTCTTCAGCTTCACCCGAGCGTGAGTACAGGTGCGGGTCCTTGAAGTCCATGTCGCCGTAGCGCAGTTTGAGGCCAACGCCGTAGGGCAGCTCGGTTTCGTAACCGATATAGCTGTAGAGCGAGTTCTGCTCGCTATCGATACCCGGCGCATCGGCGGAGTAGTAGGCGCCGAGTTTTACCCCGTAGACGCTGAGAATGCCGTAGGCCTCGCTCTGGTTGAACTGGCTCTCTTTCGGGTAAGAATATTTGAGGTAGCCCAGGTCGAGGCTGACGTCATCGGTGGCCTGCCACAACCAACCGGCATAGTAGTCGACCTCCTGCCGGGTTTTCAGGCCGCCGCCAAAGTCGACGTTGGAGGTCCATGCGCCCAGGTACAGGCCGCTGCTGTGGGCCAGGGTTGCGCCGGCTTGCAGTGTCGGGTCGTTCTGAGTCTGCGAGATGCCGCGGGTTCGATAATCGCTGGCCAGTGTCACGTCCAGCAACAAGGCGAAATCATCGTTCAAGGGGATGGCTTGGCTGCTCAAAGGCAGCAGGCTCAAGGAGCCGAGGGCGAACAGTGTGAAAGCTTTCATGGTACGTCCCGCTATTGTGATTGTTATGGGCAGAAATCGGACAAGGCTGCGCCGTGCCCCGTGTTGAAAAACACGAGGTCGGGCAGGGGTGTGGTTGTGGTTTTTATTAGAGGGGTTGCGCGTAGACCTGCCGACCGGCGAACCAGGTCTGCAGCACTTGGGTTTCATGCAGGGCTTTTTCGTCGACGCTGAACACATCACGATCGACCACGATGAAGTCGGCCTGTTTACCGGCGCTCAGCGAGCCGATCTGTTTATCCAGGCCAAGGGTGCGTGCGGCATTGAGCGTGTAGGCATAGAACATGGTTTCGCGGTCGATGCGTTCATCGGCGTTGAGCACCCCCAGCGGACCCGCCCGCGTCATGGCCTGGGCCATGGCGTTCCACGGGTTGGGCGAAGACACTGGCCAGTCGCTGGCCCCGGCGATGGTCGCGCCCTGTTTGAGCAAAGAATGCGCCGGGTATTGGTAACGGAACGCCAGGGCGCTGACGTAAGGCTTGATCATGTCCGTGGTGTAATCGTCGGCGCTGGCCCAGAGCAGTTGCATCGAGGCGATGACGTCGAGCGGTTTGAAGCGGGCGAATTCTTTCGGATTGACGATCTGCAGGTGCGTGATGGAGTGGGTCACACCGCTCTGTCGGTCTTTGCGCGCCTGGGCGATGCCGTTCAGCGATTCGCGGACCGCGCGGTCGCCGATGGCATGGATGTGTACCCGCCAGCCGCGCTGATCGATGGCGCTGACCAGCTCGCCGAAATGCTTCGGGTCGATCAACAGTTCGCCCGGTTTGTGCGAGTTGGTGTACGGATCGATCATCGCGGCGCTCTGGGCCGGGTACTCGATCACGCCGTCAGCGAAGATCTTGATACCGGGCAGCGTCAGGTTGGGGATGCCCTGGAATTGTTGGCGGACCTTGTCCAGGGTGTCGAGATCGGACGGCACGCTTTTGCCGTTGGCCACCAGCAGCGCCGCGACGTGGGCGGTCATGCCGCCGCTTTCGGACAGGGCCTTGTACACCGGCAGGACACCGACGGTTTTCTCCGTGGGTTTGAGTGCAAACACCGGCTCGCCGGGCGCGGCGTTGGCGGCCGGGTCCATCCAGGCGGTGATGCCCAGGCTGTTGTTGTAGCTCACGGCGGTTTGCGCCGCCTTGAGCATGTCAGTGGCGCTCGGCGAGGGCATTTTCGCGGCCACGCGGTCCCAGCCGGCGTCCACCAGGAAGCCGTTGGGGCGGCCGTCGGCGAGTTTGCCAATGGTGTCTTTCTCGGCGCCTGGCAGTGTTTTCAGCAGCGCCGCATCAATGCCTGCGCGCTTGAGCATCACGTTGTTGGCCCAGGCCGTGTGATGGTCACTGCCGGTGAACACCACGGGCACGTCGGCCCATTCGCCGCTGTTGAATTTCTTGCCCAAGGCTTCAGATTGCGCCCAGTAGGCCGAACTCATACCGGCCACGCTCAGGATGTCGCCGTGTTTGGCCTTTCCGTCTTCACGCCAGGCCCGCAGGCGTTTTTCCAGTTCGTCCAGATCGACCACTTCATCTTCCATGTTGGCCGAAACCATCTCCAATCCGCCGAAGATCGCGTGGGAGTGGGTGTCGATCAGGCCTGGCATCAGGGTCTTGCCACCCAGGTCGACGACCTTGGTTCCCGAATCGATCAGGGCCTTGATCTGCGCATCGCTGCCTGCTTGCAACACTTTACCGTCCTGTACCGCCAGCGCCTGGACCTTGGGCTGGTTGCGGTCGGCAGTGAAGATCTTGCCGTTGAACAGCACCAGGTCAGTCGCGGCCATGGCTTCCAACGAGGCAAAACTGACTGCCACCAGCAACAGATTCGGGATGAATTTTTTCATTGAATGTTTCCTTGTTATTGCGTCTGATGGCCAGACTAGTGGCTTACCGCGCTCGGCAGAACGCCTCGCTCACGAAAAACGTTTTTGCCTGAATGGAAAAAGAATGGACAAGCTGGGTGCACTGAAAATGTTCGTGGTCACCGCACAACTGGGCAGCTTCAGTCGCGCCGCCGAGCAGTTGGGCAAGACCCCGTCGGCCCTGACCAAAGCGGTCAATCACCTGGAAGCGGAACTCGGCGCGCGATTGTTCGAGCGCAGTACCCGGCGGATCTTGCTCACGGAATCCGGGCGGCTGTACCTGGAAACCGCGCGCCAGGTATTGCAGCGACTGGACGAGGCCGGCGAGGAAATCGAGCAGTTGCAGCACGGTTTGCGCGGCAGTCTGAAAATCACCGCGCCGCTGGCCTATGGGCAGGCCTTTCTCGATCAGGTGTGTGGCGGTTTTCTCGAGCAATACCCGCAGATCAACCTGCAAGTGGACCTGTGTGACGAGTTCGTCAATCTGCTGGAAAGCGGCTACGACCTGGCCTTGCGTGAAGGGCATGACGACTTGCCGGGGTTGATTGCCCGCGTCGTTGGCAGCAATCGCCTGGCGCTGTGCGCCAGCCCGGAGTATCTGGCGCGCAAGGGGCTGGCGGTCACCCCGCAGACCCTCGATGAGCACGAATGGTTGCTGTACCGCCATCCTTTGCTCAGCCGCGAATTCTGGTGGGCCGAGCGCGACGGCCAACGTTTGAGCTTGCCGCAACCCCAGGCACCCCGCTTGCGCAGCGACAACTACGACTTACTGCTGGCCAATGCCCTGGCCGGGCGCGGGTTGCTGCATACGCCGTTGTGGAGCGCGGCGCCGTACATTGCCGAAGGGCGCCTGGTGCGGGTGATGGCCGACTACGACATCGACCCGGACAGCTTCGGTCCGCACATCCTGGCGGTGTACCCCAGCCATCGGCGGGCCACGGCCAAGGTGCTGGCGTTCATCGATTACATCACCGCGTTTCTGGCGGAGCCTCTGTAGGAGCGAGCATGCTCCGGGCGGCGTTCCGACGATGGTCGTCAACGATAACG